>JAFZWW010000015.1 GCA_017617005.1 Lachnospiraceae bacterium | reverse complement strand
GTATAAAACCTCGTATATGAATATGGGAAATGACAAGCGTGTCATTGATATGAACGAGCTTGTCAAGAAACGTATTGATGCACTCGGCATGAAAATGCAGAGGCCTGAGAATTCGGGTTTTGTGGATGACATCAATGCGGATTCTAAGGGTGCGATGGAACTGGTCGAGGGCATCACTCTCGAAAGTGATTTCGAACCCGGCATCGAAGGCATCACGAGAGATGACAGCGGATTTACCGAAGCCGATTTTTCCGGCTCGGTCATCAAGGGAGATCAGCTCGAGGATGCGAAGAGGATGGTGGAAGAGGCTAAGGCTGAAGCTGCCAGGATACTTGATGAAGCGAAGGCATCGGCTGACGATATCATAGCCTCTGCGAACGATAAGGCCGCATCGATTGAATCAGATGCAAAGAGCAAAGGCTTTGACGAAGGATACTCGGAAGGCTCCGCCAGGGCCGCACAGGAGTTTCAGGACAAGGTCGAAGCACTCGACAAGGAAAGAGAAGAGCTCGAGGATCTGTATCAGAAGAGGCTCAACGATATGGAACCCGAACTTGTGGATACTATCACCGATGTCTATGAGCATATCTTAAAGACCGACCTTAAGATGCATAAGACGATCGCGGGACATCTGGTTGCAAATGCCCTCAGGAATATCGAAGGGGCAAGGAGCTTCCTGATACATATCAGCAAGGACAATTACGATTACGTCAATTCGCGCAAGAGTGTCCTTGAAGAAGCAGCTAAGGCTCCCGGCAGTGTTATAGAGATAATGGAGGATATATCCCTTCCTCCCGATTCCTGTATGATAGAAACGGACGGCGGCATATTTGACTGCAGCCTTGGTACCGAACTTTCGGAACTGTCAACAAAACTTAAGCTTTTGTCTTACAGCAGGGATGAACAGAATGATTAAAAGGCCGGTTCATCCGGCCTTTCGTTTTATGAGGCAGTGGGAACTTTACGATGGTAACCGTAAGGGATGTTGATTATTCCAAATACAATAAAGCCGTACAGTTCACCTTTTTCAAGAAGATGGGAAAGGTTGTTAATGTCGTCGGTCTTACCATTGAATCCGCGGGCCCCGATGCAAAGCTCGGAGACCTCTGCCGCATCATTCCCAAGAGCGATGATATCCATAAGGCAACGGAATCCGAGATCCTTGCAGAGGTTGTAGGCTTCAAGGATAAGAAGACACTGCTCATGCCCTACGGTGTTACCGACGGTATAGGACTCGGAAGTATGGTCATAAATACCGGTTATCCTTTGATGGTAACTGCAAGCAGACAGCTTCTCGGAAAGACACTTAACGCTCTCGGTGAACCCACAGACGGAAGCGTGATAGAAGGTGAGAGATATTCTGTTGAGAATGCTCCGCCCGATCCCATGCAGAGAGCGATAATAGATGAAGTTCTTCCCCTCGGCGTAAAGGCTGTAGACGGCATGATCACCCTGGGCAAGGGACAGCGTATCGGAATATTTGCAGGCTCAGGTGTCGGTAAATCCACACTCATGGGTATGTTTGCGAGAAATACAAAGGCTGACATCAACGTCATCGCGCTTATCGGAGAGCGAGGCAGGGAGGTCAGGGAATTCATCGAAAGAGACCTCGGCGAAGAAGGTATGAAGAGGAGCGTGGTCGTTGTCGCGACAAGTGACCGCCCTGCCCTGGAAAGAAAAAAAGCAGCACTTACCGCAACCGCGATCGCAGAATATTTCAGGGACCAGGGAGAAGACGTTCTTCTCATGATGGACTCCCTTACCAGATTCTCGATGGCGCAGCGTGAGATCGGACTTGCGAGCGGCGAGCCTCCCGTAACCAGAGGATATCCGCCGTCGGTTTATTCCGAGATGCCCAAGCTCCTTGAAAGAGCCGGAAGATCCGGCAAGGGATCCATCACCGGACTCTATACCGTCCTTGTCGACGGAGACGATTTCAATGAGCCCATAACCGATACCGCAAGAAGTATCCTTGACGGACATATCATGCTCGACAGAAAGCTCGGACACAAGAACCACTATCCGGCTATCGACGTTCTCATGAGTATCTCCAGATGTATGAGCTCCATCTGCGACAAGAAGCACAAGATGGCGGCGAGCAGGCTCAAGACCGTTCTTGCGACATACAATGAGGCGGAGGACCTGATCAACATCGGTGCTTACAAGAGCGGATCGAATCCCAACATCGATTATGCGATCAGCAAGATAAATGCCGTGAACGATTTCCTTTGCCAGGATACGGATGCCAAGTACACATTTGAAGAGAGCGTCTCGCTTCTGGAAGAGCTCTTTAACGACGATAAGAAATAACGGGTAATGTAAATGGCAAGATTCCGCTATAAAATGCAGAATATCCTGTCCATCAAGGAAAAGATGGAAACGCAGGCCAAACAGGCATTTGCGGAAGCCAAGAGAAAACTTGACCTGGAACAGGAAGCTCTGGACAGGCTTTTCCTGAAGAGGGAAGAAATAGAGCGCCATGCCGTCGAAGTGCTGCAGGGGGATCTGGACCTGCACGAGATTGAGGATTCACAGATGTCCAGGATCATCTGTGACCAGAGGATCGAAGAACAGAAGCACAGGGTAAACCGCGCGACACTCGAGCTCGAGACCGCAAGGTCACTTCTCGAGGAAGCCGTAAAGGAACGCAAGACCCACGAGAAGCTTAAAGAGAAACAGTTTGATGAATTCGTTCGTGAAGAGAACCGTACTGAAAGCAAGACCATAGACGAACTGACCACATACACATACGGACAGAAGGTAACGGAAAATGGCTAAAGAACTTACTCCCGAAGAGAAGGCCGCGCAGGAAGAAAAAAAGCGCCTTCAGGAAGAAAAGAAAAAACTGAAGAAGGAACAGGCCCAGCAGAAGAAGGAAGCCAAGAAGAGGGCCAAGGAGATCGCCAAGCAGGAAGAAGAGCTTGAAAGCGATGAGGACACGGGCGGCTTTGTGACATTCATAGCCACTGTATTCATTGTGCTCTTATGGCTTGCCGTGATCGTTGTTGTCATCAAGCTCGATGTGGGCGGATTCGGAAGCGGAGTCCTTGCACCCGTGCTCAAGAATGTTCCCGTGATCAACAGGATCCTTCCTTCCGGTACCGCAACCGAGACTCTCGATCCCGATATGTACGGCGGATATACCAATCTGCAGGATGCCGTATCGAGGATCTATGCCCTTGAGACCGAACTCGAGGCGGTAAAGGGAGCTTCCGCGGTCAAGGATGAAAGAATTGCCGCACTTGAGGCCGAAGTGACCAGATTATCCGAATTCGAGACAATGCAGGTAGATTTCCAACGTATCAGGAACGAGTTCTACGAGGAAGTCATATATGCCGAGAACGGTCCTGGAGCCGAGGAATACGCAAGATATTACGAGACCATGGATCCCACTACGGCTGAGTTCATTTACAAGCAGGTAGTCGAGGAGATGCAGGTATCCAAGGAGATTCAGGATTATGTCCAGGCATATTCCAGCATGAAGCCCAAGGAGGCGGCAGCCCTCTTCGAAAAGATGACAGATACCGAGGGCATCCAGCTCGCCGCAAGGATCCTCGGAGCCATGAATCCCGAAGACAGGGCCAAGATATTTAACGAAATGGATAAGGATATTGCCGCAAGGATCACAAAAATTCTCGATCCCGAAAGTTGACCCTTAAGAATTCATCTTCTTTTGCCGATATATATTCCGGCAGGACTATAAACCTGCGCGACAACCTATATTGGGAGAAAGGAAGGTATATCATATGGGCATCACACCTATCATGGATGCCTCGGTGATCCCCGATCAGCTTGTGACGAATGTCACATCCGTGAACGCGGCCCCCAAGGAAGGCACTGATTTCAGATCCGTCTGGAACGATCAGGCCGGAGCCAAAGCCGCTAAGTCAAATGACACGGACATAGCAAAGAGCTTTTCAAGGGATAACGGTTCCGAAAGGAAAGCGGATGTATCAAAAGCGCCCGCTGCGGAAAAGACCGAGAATGCATCAAAGACAGATGTGAAGGGCAAGGAAAGCCCCGAAAAAGCCGTCTCCGAACCTAAAGGTGACGACAAAATGCTCAAGGATGAGGAAATCGTATCCGCAACTGAGGCACTGAGCACGATTGTATCGGAGCTTGGGCAGAAGATTGCGGAAATTCTTAATGTTTCGCCCGAAGAATTTCAGGATCTTCTTAAGGCGAACGGCATAGCAGAGGCTGATCTTCTGGATAAGGACATAATGAGTTCTTTCCTCGTAAACGCTCTCGGTGCCGAATCTAAACTCGATCTTCTTACAGATGAAGCCGGATGTGAAATATTCAAGGCCGGTATGGAGATCCTTACGGAAGTGCTTGCATCGGACTCCCCCGTTGGAGAGATGACTGTATCTGATCTGGTAGATGCTGTAAATAAAGTTCTTCCCGAAGGTGAAAATCTTGTACAGGTTGTTTCATCCGAGGTTAAAGCGGAAGATCCCAAGGCTGAATCCGTTGACAGATTCGTAAGGAATTCAAACGGAGATTTCGAACTTGTATCCGTGGATGAAAGCGGTTCCGTAACCGGAGAATCCAAAGTGGTCATGCAGGCTCAGGAAACCTCAAAGGACGGAAGAGGATCGGAAAACAAAGGTGAAGAGCAGACCGCAGGCGCTCACGGCCAGGTTCAGTTTTCCGCTCAGGGTCCCGAAAATTTCGAGGCACCCGTTCACGAAACTCCTATCACCTATACGGAAAATGTTAACGAGATCGCAGACCAGATCCTGGATAATATGAAGACCGTTACCGACGGAGATTTCTCAGATGTCGAGATGCAGCTTCACCCCGCATCGCTCGGAACGCTTCATATCCATGTTACCAATAATGCCGGTGTCATCACCGCAAGTTTCGTTACCGAGAACGAAGCAGTCAAGGCCGCTGTCGAAAGCCAGATGGTAAGACTTGCAGAGCAGTTCGAGGAGCAGGGCATCAAGGTTGAAGCGGTAGAAGTTACCGTTGCATCCCACGGATTCGAAGGCAATCTCGATCAGAGTGCCGGACAGCCCGAAGGCGGAAACGAAAGTGCGGGTAACGGAAGACGTACCAGAAGGATCGATCTTTCGGACCTCGATGATGAGCTCGATACTTCCGATATGGATGATGAAGAGCGCATTGCAGCCGAGATGATGGCAGCTAACGGCAACAAGGTAGATTACACGGCTTAACGGTCTGTGCCCATGCACGGAGCACGGACTGTTAAGGCTATCGAAAGGAGATAATACATGTCATCTGTTTCAGCATCTTCAGCAACAGTCAAGAACGGTGAGATAGTTACAAGTGCATCCCAGGATTCCCTTTCAAAGGCTAATGAAAAGAGCAATTCCGGAATGGATAAGGATGCTTTCCTTCAGCTCCTTGTAGCTCAGATGAAGTACCAGGATCCCCTGGAGCCCACTTCAAACACCGAATATATTTCCCAGTATGCACAGTTCTCACAGGTAGAAGCTCTCAACAATATGTCCACCACCATGGAACTTTCCAGATACAGCACCTATGTCGGAAAGGAAGTCATTCTCGAGAGCACCGACGGAAGCGGCAAGTCCACCCAGACCAGAGGCTTTGTCGATTATGTTACTTTCGAAGAGGGTAAGGCATACCTGTCGATCGAAGGAAATCTCTATAAAGCATCGGATATCGTTTCCGTCATCAGCGGAGAATTTTCAACCGCGGAAGATATTGCGAAGGATTTTGCAAAGACAATAAAGGATCTTCCCGCTGTCGACCAGATCAATATCGCAGATCACGGAACCACCATCACCAATCTCCTTAATGCGTATAATTCGCTTACCGAGTACCAGAAGGGCTTCCTCGACGACGATGACGTCATCAAGATGAACCTCTATGTCGCTAAGCTTAACGACCTTCTCATCGCTGCCGCAAATGCAGCCGCAAAAGAGTCGGAAAATAAGGAATCTTCGGAAGAAACCGCTGAGGACACCACTGAAAGTGCAGGTGCCGCAGAGGCTGTTTCGGATGAAAATGCATAAAAACGCTTAAGAAAAATAAGGAGAGTGCCGATATATGTAATTGAAGGAGGAAAAGCGTATGGAAATGAATGTACAGGCTCTGTATGCAGCCGGCTTATCCAAATCCATCGGCTTTACGGTGGGCGCTAAGTCTCCCGAAACTACTCAGAGTTCTTTTTCGAAGATCCTTTCGGAAAAGGCAGGAGAAAGCTCTCAGGTTAAGTTTTCCAAGCACGCGTCCTTACGAATGAGCGACCGCGGACTTGAGATGACGGGAGAGCAGCTCGGAAGACTTGAAAGCGGCACCGATATGGCTGCGGACAAGGGAATAAAGGATTCACTCGTCATGATCGACGATATGGCCTTTATCGTAAATGTCCCTTCGAGAACCGTTATAACAGCACTTGAAGCCGGAAATGAAAATGTATTCACAAATATAAACGGAGCGGTTATTGCTTGATATGCCGGACCTGGATGGAGGCCGGGGTACCCGAATGACAGAAGGACCCCTCAAAGTATAACCGGAAGCGCTCGCTTCATGCGGCTATGATCTGCCGCAACTCTCCACTTTTTTAAAATGGAGGAAACTGCCTTATGATGAGATCTCTTTACTCTGGTGTTGCGGGTCTTAAGACTCACCAGACCAAAATGGACGTTATCGGTAACAACATCGCTAACGTTAACACTACCGCGTTCAAATCCAGTTCAGTTACCTTCGCGGATCTGATGTCACAGACCACACAGTCCGCATCGGGTGCCAACGCAACCACCGGCGTCGGTGGTGTAAATGCCCGCCAGATCGGTCTCGGTGTTAAATCCGGAGCCATCAACGTAAACATTTCTTCACAGGGTTCCGCTCAGTCGACCGGAAATCCTTTCGATATCATGATCACGGGAAGCAATTTCTTCGTAGTTTCCGACGGTCTCGCTAATTATTTCACCCGTGACGGTTCATTCTATGTAGACGGTGTCGGAAACTTATGCATGACTTCCACCGGTTACAACGTAATGGGCTGGGGCGTAGATCCCGAGACTCTTTCCATCAAGCAGGATACCGTTCAGGCTCTCCGTATCATGAGTGCCGACAACCTTACTTATCCCCCCGAGGCAACCACCAAGGGAACCGTTACCGGTATTCTCGATAAGAACGATACCGATGTTAATTCCGAAGCAGGAAAGACCATCAACCTCAATCTCTACGATGCACTCGGATATGAGTACACCGCAAGATTCATTCTTAAGTCTACTGATAATCAGGGTGAGTATTCTGTTGAACTTACCAAGCTCCTTGATGCCAAAGGGAATGAGATTGTGATTCCTGATGGAACGGATCTTTTTGGCACCACCACATCTGTTGATGACAAAGCTTCTGTCACTTTTAATGCGAATTCGTTCGTATGGGATACTTCGGGATCGACTCCTCAATTATATGATAAAGCCACTCCTGCCAATCTGGTTGCTGATCTGAGCAAACTCTCATCGGGAACCGATGAAGAAAAGGCTGCTGTTTATGCAGCTGTTGCCGAAGCGTACGGTTATGAAGGCTCTACAGAAGCGTTTTTAAACCTTTTAGTTGAAGATCCTGCTGATGCTACTAAGACGATATCAGTACAGACACTGCTTACTAATGCAGCAACCGGCGCTACTCCCAGTCTTTTGAATCCGACTAATGCATCGCCTGCGCCTACAACATATGATTTTGATGCTGCAGGAAGATCATTTGTTGGTATGAAGATCAAGTTCGATAATGATACCGGTCTTTTTGATTCCATCAATGGCAACAATATGGGAGATACCACAGTACAGCTTTCAAAGCTTATCGCCAATACCGCTGACAACACTTCGAACTTCTCCGACATCGCTCTGAACTGGTCCGGAATCTCAATGTTCAACAACAACGGAACCTCCACCCTTACCGCTACCTACGGCGACAAGGACGGCATCGGAACCGGACGTAAGCTCGGCGACATGATCGGCGTTTCGATCCAGAGAGACGGAATGATCTACGCAAGCTACGATAACGGCATGACCAAGCTCCTCGGTCAGATCGCAACCGCAAGCTTCCCCAATTCCTCAGGTCTTGAGAAGCACGGCGATAACCTTTATCAGGCAACCATGAACTCCGGTTCATTCGACGGAATAGGCGTTGACGTTACCGCATCAGGCGGCTATATGTCCACCGGCGTTCTCGAGATGAGTAACGTAGACCTCTCCGCAGAATTTACCGAGATGATCACCACCCAGCGTGGATTCCAGGCAAACTCACGTATAATCACCGTTTCCGATACACTTCTCGAAGAGCTCACCAACCTCAAGAGATGATAAGGTAAACTGATATGACCGGGCAGGATCACCTGCCCGGTTTTTTTCAAATTTTCTGAAAATTCATGCCACAAGATATAGTATTTGTGATATAATTTTCTATGCTATATACAGACCATGTGAGGAGGGGAAAATCTCATGATCGAAGTGACCAGATTAAATGGTACCAAACTGCTCATAAACCCCCATTTACTCGAGACTGTAGAAGAGACTCCGGACACCGTTATAACCCTTACTACAGGCCACAAGATAATAGTAAAAGAAAGTAGACAAGATATCAAAAATCTTGTAAAATCTTATAGAAAAGGTATCATGGCTGACGAATGACGTTAGCCCGATTTTTGTTGAGGTAATTTACAGGTGGATATAGCTTCGCTAATTGGATTTTTAATGTGTTTCGGCATGCTTGCGTTCGGTATCATCCAGGCTGCCGGACTTGGTGGTGTCGGTAACTATATTGACATACCTTCCGCCATTATCACCTTCGGCGGCTCTTTTGCTGCGGTTATGACCTCTTACAGCATGAGTGATTATCTCGCAGGCCTCAAGAGCATCAAGCTCATTTTCAAGGCACCCGCCGTCAATACCCCTGACCTTATCAAGAAAATAATCGATCTTTCCAACGTCGCACGTAAGGAAGGACTTCTTTCACTGGAAGAGTCGGCATCCGATATGGATGAACCCTTCCTGAAAAAGGGCGTTCTCCTGGTCGTAGACGGTACCGATCCCGATCTCGTAAGAGGAATTCTCGAGACCGAGATGGAATGCATAGATACAAGACACAAGAACACATCGGGATTCTGGGAGACACTCGCATCGATGGGCCCCGCATGGGGAATGATCGGAACCCTGGTCGGACTCGTAAACATGCTCAACAACATGTCCGACGCTTCATCGATCGGACCTTCCATGGCGGTCGCTCTCATTACCACCCTGTACGGATCACTCCTTGCAAACTGGATCTGCACTCCTACCGCAGCCAAGCTCAAGGCTGACAATGCGGTCGAGATGATGCAGAAGCAGGTC
>JAFZWW010000110.1 GCA_017617005.1 Lachnospiraceae bacterium | reverse complement strand
GGACCTTAAGGGAAGAGTCCAGGTTTATGCTTCCCAGGATGCACTGGGTGAAGAAGTATATGCGGATTTCAAGAAGTCCGATATAGGCGATATCTTCGGAGTCGAGGGATATGTATTCAGGACCATGACCGGTGAGATCTCCGTTCATGCTACCAGGATGGTTCTCCTTTCCAAGAGCCTTCAGATACTTCCCGAGAAGTTCCACGGACTTACCGATACCGATACCAGATACAGACAGAGATATGTAGACCTCATCATGAATCCTGAGGTAAAGGATACCTTCGTTAAGAGATCCGCCATCCTCAAAGAGATCAGAAACTTCCTTGACGGAAGACAGTTCATGGAGGTTGAGACTCCCACCCTCGTATCCAATGCGGGCGGTGCTGCGGCAAGACCCTTCGAGACCCATTACAATGCACTCGATGAGGATGTTAAGCTCAGAATTTCCCTCGAGCTTTATCTCAAGAGACTCATCGTAGGCGGACTTGAGAGAGTTTACGAGATCGGCCGTGTTTACAGAAACGAAGGTGTCGATACCAGACACAATCCCGAGTTCACACTCATGGAGCTCTATCAGGCATACACCGATTACTACGGAATGATGGAACTCACCGAGTCCATGTTCAAGTATGTAGCGGAGAAGGTTCTCGGAACCACCAAGATCAATTACCAGGGAACAGAGATCGACCTCGGACAGCCTTTCGCAAGACTTACCATGAACGAGGCCATCAAGAAATATGCCGGAATCGATTTCGATACCGTTGCAGATGACGATGCAGCCAAGGCTCTTGCCAAGGAGCATCACATCGAATTTGAGGATCGTCACAAGAAGGGCGACATCATCAATCTCTTCTTCGAAGAATATTGTGAGAAGGAACTGATCCAGCCCACATTCATCATGGATCATCCCATTGAGATCTCACCTCTTACCAAGAAGAAGCCCTCCGATCCTACCAAGGTTGAGCGTTTCGAGCTCTTCATAAATACATGGGAAATGTGTAACGCATATTCCGAGCTCAACGATCCCATCGATCAGAGAGAAAGATTTGCAGCCCAGGACGCACTTGCAGAGGCAGGTGACGACGAGGCACAGCACACCGATGAGGATTTCCTCAACGCACTCGAGATCGGTATGCCTCCCACTGGCGGAATCGGATACGGAATTGACAGACTTGTCATGCTTCTTACCGACTCGCCTTCGATCCGCGATGTGCTCCTCTTCCCGACGCTAAAAAGCCAAAATTAGCAAGACGGATCAAAGAGCACCGTAGAAATCCATAGAGATACAAATCGCTCCGTCCTGCAACTCAAAAGTACAGCAAGCAACATGGACCTATATGGACCAGGATGGACGTGTATGGATTGTTCCCGCTTCAAACACCTCGCTCTATGGATTGTGTCAAACGTGAGTCAAGGGGTGAAAAAAGGCGAAAAAAGTCAAAAACGGGAACGAAAAAATGAATTGAAAATCAGGAACAAATCTGTTTAAGAGGAACAGAGATCATTTAAGACACTTACGTTTCGTAGCGATACGACGTGGGTGTCTTTTTTTGTCAGCTTTGGAGAACACGAAACAATCGGATACGGAGGTAACTATGGTTAAGAGTACAAGAGGTCCCGATCATATTGCCGATCACGTTGAACAGCGGGGATGCAGACATCATTACGTGCTGTATTCCAAAGGGGCGGATTATTATGATCTGCCGTACTGGACATTCGTACATCTGGCAAAAGACGCGGGTTCAACAGTGGATCTTCACAGGATGGCTGTTGCGGACACATTACAGATCGACAGATATCTTGATGAGAACTGCCTCGTTGAACCGGAAGAATCAGACAGAAAGGAAAGTGTAAGAGAAATGAAGAGAAGAGAGAAAGATATAGAAAAGATCAGACAACAGGTAAAAGACGGATCCAAGAGATGGGTGCGTTACAAGGAGGGGGCTGACCTCTATTCGGTCGGAATCCATACATTCGAAAAGCTTGCAAAGGATGCGAAGGCTTGCTATCGGGTTGGCGGGGTAACGCTCATTGACACCATTAAACTTGATAAGTTTATCGAGGCATTTGAAGTGGAGGATGATGATTGATGTGTAAAGTGATAAGTATCTCAAATCAGAAAGGCGGGGTGGCCAAAACGGTCACCTCGGTAAACATGGGTATCGGGCTTGCCCGTGAAGGAAAGAAGGTTCTGCTCATCGATGCGGATCCTCAAGGGTCGCTCACGATCAGCCTGGGCTATGAATATCCCGATAAAATGGATGTTTCGCTGGCTACGATCATGATGAAGACAATCAATGACGAACCCGTGAGCCCGACAGAAGGGATCCTGCACCATGAAGAGGGTGTGGACCTTCTTCCGGGGAATATAGAACTCTCAGGGCTTGAGATCTCGATGAACGGAGTGATCAGCAGGGAAACCGTCCTCAGGCAGTATGTGGATATGATGCGTGAGCACTATGACTATATAATCTGCGACTGTATGCCGAGCCTTGGGATCCTTACCATAAATGCGCTTGTATGTGCCGATTCAGTCCTTATACCGGTGTCAGCAGGGTATTTGCCGGTAAGAGGCCTGGAACAGCTTATCAAGACCATAGGACGCGTTAAGAGGCAGCTTAATCCGGATCTTAAGATTGAGGGCATATTGCTTACCATGGTGGACTCAAGAACGAATTATGCCAGGGATATAGTCCGACAGGTGCATGAGACGTATTCTTCAGCAGTAAGAGTATTCGATACACAGATTCCAATGTCAGTCCGTGCGGCTGAAACATCGGCAGAGGGCTCGAGCCTATACCAATACGATCCGAAAGGCAAGGCTGCTACGGCTTATCTGGAACTGGTAAACGCGGTTATAGGAAAGGAGACGGTAATCAATGGCTGATAAAAGACCTGGACAGAAGATAAAGATGACAAGTATTGATGAGCTCCTGTGCGTGCCGGATTCGTCCGGTACCACGGAGATAAGCGTGAGGGATATCTATCCTTTTGAGAATCATCCGTTCAAGGTTCTGGATGACGAGAAGATGGAGGAACTCATTGAAAGCATTAAGGAATATGGGATTCTTACCCCGGTTATAGTGCGAAAGGACAGGGATGACCTGTATCAGATGATATCGGGGCATCGCAGGCTTTACGCAGCAAAGAAGGCAGGACTTGCGACTATCCCAGCAATCATAAAGGATATGGATGATGATGAGGCAGTTATATATATGGTCGATTCTAATCTGCAGAGAGAAGAGATTCTCCCCAGTGAAAAAGCATTCTCATACAAGATGAAATATGATGCCATGAAGCGTGTTGCGGGGCGTCCGAAGAAGGGAGAAAGAAATGAGGCCCAAATTGGGCCGAATTCTTGGACAGCCCAATTACTCGCTGTTCAGGTCGGTGAAAGCCGGAATCAGGTAAAGCGTTATTTGCGTCTTACGGAGCTGATTCCCGAACTGCTGGACCTTGTTGATCAGAAAAGAGTTCCGATCATTGTGGGTGTTGAGATTTCATTCTTTACCCGTAAGATACAGGGATGGATCCATGAGTACTGTATGGATGTGAGGATCCCCAAGTGGAACGAGGTGGCAGAATTAAGGAGCAGTGTTCCTCAGAAGGATATTACAAAGGAAAACCTATACGAATACCTCAATGGAAAGAAAGGTCTCCCGGATCCTCCGGGGAAGATCGTACTCACACAGAGAAGGCTGAACAAGTATTTCCCGAAGTACATGTCTACACCGGAGAGAGAGCGGATCATCGTTTCGTTATTGGAGAAGTGGAAGGAAGAGCAAGAGGCGAGCAAATGAAGGTTATTAAAAAGATAGTAACATTTCCGATCATAATAGTTTTGGGCATCTTAAGCTGGTTGATCGATCTGATCATCAAGGCAGAGTGCTGGGTTGCAGGAGTAGGTTTCCTACTCCTGGCAATCCTTGCCATCTTGGCGATCATAAAACAGCAGTGGATTCAGGTTGGTATTTTTGCAGGATTAGCGGGTTTAGGAGTAATCCTTCTCGTTCTGTCTGCAAATATACAGATATGGATAGAAAGTGGGCTGGAAAGGCTGAAATAGTAGCGTTGCATCACTTGATAAATGGCACCCAATAATATATAATGATATGGAATTTATATTTTAATAAAACGCTCTAAGGGAGAGGAGAAAATGTGGTTTTGGTTTGCCCTTGCATCAGCAGTATTTGCTGCACTTACTTCGATATTAGCAAAGGTCGGAATCGAAGGCGTGAATTCTAATTTGGCTACGGCTATACGTACTGT
>JAFZWW010000109.1 GCA_017617005.1 Lachnospiraceae bacterium | reverse complement strand
GAACGGAGGAACCGTCCCCCTGTTCACCGACTGCGGTTTTGAAATCACCGTATCTCTGGGCAGGTATCTTACCGCCTGCAGCATTGAAAGCCTTTCTTTCAAGTTCTCTCTGATATTCGATACCTGCAAGAGGATGCTCGGAAGGATAATCGGATACGGGAATGCTTACAACGATCGCTGAATTTGCATTTTCCGAATCTCTTCCGCTGTAGCTCATTCCGTTGACAACCGTTTCCCCTTCTTCGGAAGAAGAATTGACAACAAAGCCTCCGGGACACATGCAGAATGAAAACACTCCCCTGTCTCCGAAGTTTGCCGTAAGCTTATAAGGTGACGCTCCGAGTATCTCCGCATATTTCTCATCGCCGTACTGGTTTGAATTTATGATCGACTGCGGATGCTGAACCCTGAATCCCGCGGCAAAGGGTTTCTGCTCCATTTTAAGGCCGCTGTCGAAAAGTGCCTTGTATGTATCCCTTGCGGAATGACCGATGGCAAGAACCAGAACCGTTGTGCCGATCTTGGAAGTATTTCCGTCCGGCTGTCTGACATAGATGGATGTCACCTTGCCGACATTGCATTCAATTCCGGTCAGACAAGTTTCAAATCTGACCTCCCCGCCGAGTTCTATGATCCTGTTTCTTATATTCTTAACGATCCCGGGAAGAATATCCGTTCCGAGATGCGGCATATGATCATAGAGGATCTCTTCGGGAGCGCCGGCTTCAACAAAGGTCTTAAGGACCTCACCGATCCTTCCTTCTTTATCCTTGATAGATTTGGAAAGCTTACCGTCTGAAAAGGTTCCCGCCCCTCCTTCGCCGAACTGGACATTGCTGGAAGTATCCAGAACTCCGGTCTCCCAGAATCGTTCCACATCCTCCGCCCTGTCCTCAACACATTTTCCGCGTTCGATCACAAGCGGCTTAAAGCCTGCCCTTGCAAGCTCATAAGCACAGAAAAGACCGGCAGGGCCCATTCCGACTACTACGGGTCTGTCAGTCAGTTCCTCACTTCCGGTTTCCGGAAGAACGTATTCTTTTTCAATGTATGAAGAAACATTTACGTCTCCCGAAAATCTCTTCAGGAGCTTATCTTCATTTTTACACCTGACGCAGAGACTGTATACGAAATACAGGTCAGGCTTTTTCCTCGCATCCAAAGATCTTCTGATCACGGAGATATCAATGATGTCCGGATCGGAAATCCTGAGTTTGGAACAGACAGCCCTGCATAAATCGGGCTGTTTGTTTTCCACTCTGATTTTGATCTGATCCAAACGAAGCATTTTACATTACTTTCAATATCTGACCAAGGCTGTAAAGAAGACCTCCGAAAGGTATGAGTTTAAGTTCATACTCGGTGTAATTCCTTAACAGCAACAGCACTGAATGATAGATGATAAGTCCTATCGGAATGCAGAGGCATATTGTAAACAGATTACCGAGATGGGGTGCGGCGGCATTCGTGATAAGAAGAAGGAATATGGCCGAAACGGCTCCGGAAACTATCGGAAGAAGCACATTCCTGAGAGGATCGAATACCATGCTCATGCGCAGATATGTGATCACACACCAGATAGCCATTCCTATTATCGAATAGACAAGTATCGCAAGCATCAGGGTTCTGAATACCGAATGTGCACCTGAGCTGAGCCTCACCGTAAGAAGTCCTGCAAATCCCGCAGCCGCATCAGCGATGATCCTGGGAATGCGGTCATCCCTCATTGCGCACAGATGGTCGCAGAACCAGTACATTACAAACGCGACGGATGCAATAAGAATAAGTATGAGTTCGGTCGTAAGCGAAGGTCCGCCTTCGGCAACCAGAACCTTGGTAAGCAGTTTCGAAACAGATGCAAAAAATGCAGTGAAGAAAACTGCGGAGATAACAACAATGTGAATACCGAAATCAAAGAACGCCCTTGAGGGGCCTTTTTCATTCTTGCGCACGCTTCCGACCCAGTTGATAGCCGCACTCGTTCCGCAGAAAAGAGAAACTATGACTGAGATTGCAAACGGAATGACAAGCATTGAAACAGCAATTCCGATGTTAGTGGCATCACCGGAGATCATAATGCATGAATACAAAAGAAGACAGAAGAAAACACCGTGAAGCATGCTTCCGAGACGCCTTCTCCAAAGAGTAAAGAAGATATACCCAACGCGGTCCTTTCCGGAAAAAGCATCATGCTCTCCCACGCTCTTCATCTTAAGTCCCAGCCTTACTATGAAAAGGAAAAAGAAAACAAAGGCCTCGGCAATACAAAAGCCGATGAACAGACCCGCGGCGGCGTAAATGTATTTCATATCATCGTCCATCAGGATATAACCTGCGATGACTCCCTTGTCATACATGAACTTCATGAATGCAAAGCCCGCAGCTATCCTCAGCAGCTCCCTGAGGACATATGTGATGCAGATCGCCCTGTCACCTGAAGAAACCGATGCGTATCCGTAGAGATATTCATTGATCATCCTAAAGAAAAAGAAGGCGGCGATATAAAAGCCCAGGAATCTTCCTTTGGGAAGTTCAAAGAAATCGTTCATGGAATAATATGTCACGAAGATACAGAAAAACGCACCGACAAGAGCCGCAAGAAACTGATTGACAAGCGACACCGAAAGAATGGTTCCGGCATTGGACTTCTGTCCCTTGGAAAGTCTGGATCTGATCATCCTCGACATGACATCCGAAAAGCCCTCACCGAGGACCATCCAGATAAGTGTACAGACCAGGTATGCGCTTACCATATATCCGACTCCGATATCCGAAAGAATAAATCTGTAAGCATATATGGAAAGCACAGAGATCAGAAGTGATATAAGTGCCGTTTTTTTCTTAATGATAAATATTTTCATCAGTCACCTCTCGTGATGCCAAGTGATTCAAGTACGGCTTCCTGCTTGGAAAACATGACCTTCTCCTCATCTTCCGTCATATGATCGTAGCCGCACAGATGAAGACAGCTGTGTGCAAGTAAAAATGCCATTTCCCTTTTGACGCTGTGACCGTATTCTTCAGCCTGTGAGAAAATGCGGTCTGCGTTCAGCACTATATCACCGAGTACAAGTTCACCGCTCTCCGGATCGATACAGTCGGCTTTTCTGTCATCGGATATTTCAAAGTCCGAAGGAGTATCAAAATCCAGTCCCGGAAAAGAAAGAACATCCGTCGGAGAATCGATGCCTCTGTATGAAGCATTAAGTTCCCTTATACCTTCGGAGTCGGTTATGACAATATTTACGCAGGAGCATTCGGTGGGAGCGCCTTCGGAAGAAAAAGTGCGCTCACAGACAGTCCTGATAAGTTCGGACGGATCGAAACCGAAATCGGCTTCGGTCTCATTTTCAACGAAGAAAGTCATAATAGAGCTTCTCCTCTTTGAATATCTTCTTCATCTCCGAGATGTCGGAGAATGTGATATCGCATTTATCAAAGGTACCTTTACGGATAAATCTTTCGAATACCGCATCGGTCAGTTTTGATGTATCGATATCGGCATCCTTATCCTTCTCAAACACCGCCATGACAGCCATAACAACGGTCTTTGAACATACAAGCACGGCGGCTTCCTTCGAAGAAAGGGATATGCCGGGATTCTTTATATAATAGGTATACTCATCGAGAATATATCTCAGGGCGTTTGTAAAATGCATATCATCATAAAAATCTTCCCTTGCATTCTTTTCCGAAGGAGTCAGTTCATGATAATATCCCGCGCATTTTACGATATCGGTATCGAGTCCGAGCGACACTGCTATGCGATCACAGAAGTATGCCGTATGGAGGCTGATAATGTATTTTTTCGGATCCTCTGATTTGAGTCCGAGAAGCATTTCACTCTCGGTATCACACAGAGTCTGATAAAGATCCGAGTACCTGTACATGATAAGGGACGAATAACCCCTGAATGCCGAATATATAACTATAAGACCGATAAGGCAGTTTACAAGGGGCAGATAGAAAAGCTGTATCTCGGGTCTTGAATTGATCGTAAGGATGATACCGCACATCTCGCATACGACCAGGCTGAGCGATGAAAGAAATGCAGGAAGGGCAAATCTCATCTCTGATCCGAGCGGCAGAAATACCATTACCGAAAAGACACCGCTGACGAGATATACGAAGAATACTATGACACCGCATCCCGAAACCAGTATTGTTCCGGCAAGTAGAAGCGCTGATACGATAATGCCGATGGCAGGTGTCGAAAAAAGCGAGAGCACAACAAAGATCGGAACGAATACCCAAACGGTATTGGGAAATGTCGAGAACAGCACCGACAGGAGCATGGAGATAAAAACGACAATAAGAAATCTCTTCCGTGATGCTTTTGAAATATCGGGGTCGGTTTCGGATATCGGATAGTACTTTCTGATGCAGAGAGAAACCGTACCGCCGATGATAAGTGAAAAAACAGCCAGCTGAATAAGCTCAGCCGTATCCCTACCGAAAAAGAACCCGCTCCCGGTAAGAAGCAGAGCATACACAAGCGTAAAAACGATACCGAACGCTTTAAGACCTGTGCTTTTTGTCATTACTCTTTCTTCTGTTCTCATAATCTTCGTAGCGTTTAACGATCTTCTGAACAAGAGGATGTCTTACAACGTCCTTGCTGGTCAGATAACAGAATGCTATCTCATCCATTCCGCCGAGAACCTTTGTGGCAACATCGAGTCCGCTGACGGTGCCGGGTGCAAGGTCCTTCTGTGTGGCATCTCCGGTGACAACAACCTTGGATCCGAAGCCTATTCTCGTAAGGAACATCTTCATCTGGGCGGGAGTAGTATTCTGCGCCTCATCGAGAATAATGAAAGCATTATCGAGAGTTCTTCCTCTCATATACGCAAGAGGAGCAACCTCTATAAGTCCCTTTTCCATATTCACGCTGAATTTCTCGGGACCCATTATCTGGAACAGTGCATCATAAAGGGGTCTTAAATACGGATCGACCTTGCTCTGAAGATCACCGGGAAGAAATCCGAGTTTCTCACCTGCTTCGATCGCGGGTCTTGTAAGAATGATCCTTCCGACCTCTTCATTTTTAAATGCGGTTATTGCCATTGCCATCGCAAGATAGGTCTTACCGGTTCCGGCAGGTCCGATGCCGAATGTGATCATCTTGTCCCTGATCGAACCGACATATGTTTTCTGACCGAGCGTCTTGGGAAAAACAGGCTTGCCTGCTGCGGTATGGCATATGCAGTCGGAAAGAGTCTCGCTTAAGACCCCTCCGTTATTGTCGGCCGCTTCTTCAATTGCATAATCAACGCTCTGTTCTTCGAGGTTTTCCACTTTGCCCGAATAATCCTTAAGATCCATTATCACCGACATTGCCTTATTGGCATTGTCCTCACTACCGTAAACATACAGATAACCGTTTCTGGAAACAACTCTTACATCCATCGAGGATTCAACCTTTTTGATGTAAGCATCCCTCATTCCGAAGATGCTCCTCATTTCCTCATCGGTAAGTTCAGCTTTAAGAGATATCTCTTCCATCCAAAATCCTTTATCTTATTACATCCTTGATCAGCTTCTGAGGTTCGGGAACAGAATCGGAATATTCATACGAACTCTGCAGCTTTTCAAGAGCCGCATCAAGGTTCTTTACATCGTTATAATATACGTACGCAAGTTCGTCACCTGCGTTCACCTTTGAGCCGACCTTCTTAAGAAGCTCTATTCCTACGCTTAGATCTATCACATCTTCCTTGGAAGCTCTTCCGCCGCCGAGCATCATACAGCTCACCCCGACGCTGTCACAGACAATACGTGAAATATATCCGCTCTTTTCCGCAGTTATGACCTTCTTATTATCTGCGATCTTAAGAAGTGAAGTATCATAGACCTGTGCGGGATCTCCGCCCTGTGCCTTGACAAATTCGGCAAGCTTATCAAGTGCCTTTCCGCTTTCGATCACATCCTCGATCATCTTCAGCGCTTCATCTTCGGAGGATGCCTTTCCGCCGAGCATGATCATGAAAGAAGCGAGAGTCTTGACAAGAAGCGTGAAATCCTCGGGACCTTTTCCGCGGAGTGTATCTATCGCTTCAATAACCTCAAGTGCATTACCGACCTTTCGTCCGAGAGGCTGGTCCATATCGCTTATGACGGCAACCATCTTACGTCCGGCGCCTTTACCTATGGTAACCATCTCCTCGGCAAGAGCTTTGGAGTCTTCAAAAGTCTTCATAAAAGCACCGCTGCCTGTCTTTACATCAAGAACGATCGCATCGGCTCCTGCGGCAAGCTTTTTGCTCATTATCGAGCTTGCAATGAGAGACATATTCTCAACGGTTGCGGTGACATCCCTGAGCGCATAGAGCTTCTTGTCTGCGGGAGCAAGATCAGCGGTCTGTCCCATAAGTGAAATGCCGATATCATTTACATTCTTAATAAATGTTTCGGTAGGGATCGATACATTAAAGCCGTTAAAGCTTTCAAGCTTATCGATGGTTCCGCCGGTATGTCCGAGTCCTCTTCCGCTCATCTTGGCGATGGGAACTCCGCATGCGGCAACAATGGGTGTAAGTGCGATCGATGTCTTATCTCCCACACCGCCGGTGGAATGCTTATCGACCTTGATACCGTTAATGGCGGACAGGTCGAGCTTATCGCCGGAATCAGCCATCACATTCGTAAGTGTCAGGGTCTCTCTTTCATTCATTCCCCTGAAATAGATCGCCATCATGAGTGCTGAAACCTGGTAATCGGGAATCTCGCCCTTAGTATATCCGTTTACGAAAAAAGAGATCTCTTCGTCGGTAAGTTCGTTGCCGTTTCTTTTCGAAGCAATGATATCAACCATTCTCATAGATAAGATCTCCTTTCATATATCAGAACTTTTTCTTGCATATATCGTGCAGACAGCATCCTTCACAGTTCGGATTCTGGGCTTTACATACGGCGCGTCCATGATCTACAAGCCGGTGACAGAGTGCTCCGGACTCTTCGGGAGGAATGATCCTGCGGAGCTGAAGTTCCACCTTGTAAGGATCCTTTGAACCGTCACTCAGTCCTATCCTTCCGGAAAGCCTTATGCAGTGCGTGTCACAAACATAGCTCTCCTGCCCGAATACATCACCGAGGATAAGATTCGCACTCTTTCTTCCGACACCCGGAAGCGACAAGAGTTCTTCCATAGTATCAGGTACGATCCCATCAAAACGTTCGACCAGTTCCGTCATACAAGCTTTGATATCCCTTGCTTTGGTCTTGAAAAGACCGCAGGGCTTAATGAATCTTTCGATATCCGTTATCCCGGCTTTTGCAAGTTTTTCGGGAGTATCGTATTTTGCAAACAGTGCGGGGACGGTTTCATTCACCCTCTTATCCGTACACTGTGCGGCAAGTCTTACGCTTACAAGAAGCTGCCAGGCCGAATGCGAATCAAGCGTGCAAACGGAATCGGGATATTCGTCTTTGAGTCTGTTTATAACTTCTTCCGCGAGCTGTTTTTTTCTCATTTATGATACGGTTCTCCGCGCATTATCCTGAATGCCCTGTAGATCTGCTCGGACAGGATCACTCTCATCAGCTGATGCGGAAATGTCATATCCGAAAAGCTGAGTTTAAGATCCGCTCTCGATGATACTTTTTCGGAAAGTCCGAGCGAACCGCCGATGACAAATGCGATATCACTTTTTCCGGATACAAACAGATCCGAGAGCACCTGTGAGAACTTCTCGGAATCAAGCTTTTTTCCTTTGATCTCCAGTGAGATCACATACATGCCGGGATCAATATGCTTAAGGATACGGTCCCCTTCGGTATCTTTGATCTTCTGTGAAGCGGCATCGGAATTACCGGTATCGGGTTCATCATCGACTTCGATGACCCTGAACGAACAGTATGCCGATAGTCTCTTTGCATACTCCGCAACCGCATCCCGGTAAAAAGATTCCTTGATCCTTCCCACACAGATTAGGGTAATGTTCATTCGTCACTCTCTTCGTAAAGGCTGTCGTAAAGCTTCTCATCGATAAGGTTCTCGAGAAAATCGGGATCGATATTGACGAACTTATTGGTAATAAGATTCTTCAGACAGTCATTCCTTTTGAAAAACATGATCTCCGGACTGTCGCCTTCGACTATCCCGGCTTTTTCATCAACATCAGCCGCGGTAAGTTCCTCGGCAACAAACTTTACGATCCTGTCTTCAAGAGTATGGTCGGATTTGGCCTTCTTTTCGAAAATGTTCGCACCCCTGATGGAACTGACTCCCATTACGAAGAAAAGAACAAAGGCCGCAAAAAGGATACCGTAGCTCATATACGGATTTCCGAAAAACTTCGGTATCACATCAAACATGGTAAGAATAACGAAAAGTATACCCGCACCACCAAAGACAGTGAGCAGGTACCCCGTGGATCTGTAATCTGTCGCCTTTTCGTTATTCCTGATATAAGGAGCTCTTGAAACAAATGAATGCTCTTCGTGCTCAGCTTCGGGATTCCCCGGTTCTTCGCTGAACCCGTAATTAACACTTAACTCTCTTTCATCACCTGACATATTTTTCATCCCCGATGCAGGTTAACTGGTTACCGTTCAATCTTCCCCCAAGAAAATATTACGGTCAGAGAACATCAACCCTTAAGATACTCGTCGATAGCCTTGGCAGCTTCTTTTCCTGCACCCATTGCAAGAATAACGGTAGCTGCTCCGGTAACCGCATCACCGCCGGCATATACGCCTTCCCTGGTGGTCTTACCGGTAGTTTCTTCGGCAACGATACACTTTCTCTTATTGGTATCAAGTCCCTTGGTTGTCATTGAGATAAGAGGATTGGGACTTGTTCCGAGGCTCATGATAACGGTATCGACATCGATATCGAATTCGGATCCCGCAACAGGCTGAGGGCTTCTTCTTCCGGACTCATCGGGCTCGCCGAGTTCCATGCGTACGCATCTGATTCCCTTTACCCATCCCTTTTCATCACCGAGGATCTCGGTGGGATTGGTGAGAAGGTCGAAGATAATGCCTTCTTCCTTTGCGTGATGAACTTCCTCAACTCTTGCGGGAAGCTCCTCTTCGCCTCTTCTGTAAACTATATGCACCTCGGCTCCGAGTCTGAGAGCGGTTCTTGCGGCATCCATCGCAACGTTTCCACCGCCTACTACCGCAACCTTCTTACTCTTCATGATGGGAGTCGGTGAATCCTCGCGGAAGGATTTCATGAGATTGCTTCTTGTGAGATACTCGTTGGCGGAGAATACTCCGTTGAGAGTCTCACCGGGTATGTTCATGAATCTGGGAAGACCTGCACCGGATCCGATGAATACGGCTCTGAATCCTTCTTTTTCGAGGAGCTCGTCGATGGTAACGCTTCGTCCGACGACAACATCGGTCTCTATTTTAACGCCGAGAGCCTTTACGTTCTCGATCTCTTTGGCAACGACTCTTTCCTTGGGAAGTCTGAACTCGGGGATACCGTAAACGAGAACTCCGCCGGCCTGGTGAAGTGCTTCGAAAATGGTAACGTCATAACCGAGCTTTGCAAGATCTCCGGCACATGTAAGTCCGCTGGGGCCTGAACCGATAACCGCAACCTTGATGCCGTTGGGTTCTGCAGTCATCCTGGGCTTGAGACCGTGCTCCATTGCGTAGTCGGCAACGAATCTCTCGAGCTTACCGATTGATACGGCTTCACCCTTGATACCCCTGATGCACTTTCCTTCGCACTGCGTCTCCTGGGGACATACTCTTCCGCATACCGCGGGAAGTGCGGATGACCTGGAAATGATATTGTATGCTTCCTCGATATTGCCTTCCTTGATCTGCTGGATGAATCCCGGGATATCGATGGAAACGGGACATCCCTTCATACACTGGGCATTCTTACAGTTAAGGCATCTGCTTGCCTCAGCCTGCGCTTCTTCAAGGCTGTAACCGTAGCAGACCTCATCGAAGTTTGTTGCTCTTACTTTGGCTTCCTGTTCCCTTACGGGTACTTTCTTCATTACATCGACTTCCATTTATATGATCTCCTTAAAGAATAATGTTAGTTTTCGACTGCGGACCGGATCAGCAATTGCCGCATCCGCCGTGATGTGTTGCACCTTCCTGAAGTTCAAGAAGCTTTCTTCCTTCTTCGGTCTTGTACATAGCCTGACGTCTCATGGACTCGTCAAAATCAACAAGCCATCCGTCAAACTCGGGACCGTCGATGCAGGCGAACTTGATCTCATCACCCACATGCACACGGCAGGCTCCGCACATTCCTGTTCCGTCGACCATAATGGGGTTCATAGAAACGATGGTGGGGATATTAAGCTGCTTGGTAAGCTGTACGGCAAACTTCATCATGATAAGGGGACCGATAGCTACGCATCTGTCATACTTCTTTCCCTCGTCGATGAGAGCCTGGAGACATACGCAAACGTTTCCGCTTCTTCCGTATGAGCCGTCATCTGTAGTAATGTAAACATTCTCGGCCACGGATTTGAAATCCTCTTCAAGGATAACAAGATCTTTATTTCTTGCACCGATGATCACATCGGCAGGAACACCCTTTTCCTTGAGCCACTTGAGCTGGGGATAAACGGGTGCGGTTCCGACACCGCCCGCGATGAAGATTATCTTTTCCTTCTTAAGATCATCGACGCTCATCTCACAGAGTTCGGAAGGGCATCCGAGAGGTCCTACGATGTCGGTGAAGGAATCTCCTTCTTCAAGACCGGCCATAAGAGTGGTTGAAGCTCCGATAGTCTGGAATACGAGAACTATGGTTCCCTTCTCCCTGTCATAATCGCAGATAGTAAGAGGAATCCTCTCGCCGTCTTCGGAACATCTGACGATGACAAACTGTCCGGGAAGACATCTGTCAGCCGTTCTCTTCGCTTCGACTTCCATTCTGATGATGTTGTCCGTAAGATAGGATTTGGTTAAGATCTTGTACATTTTGTTTCCCTTTCCACTTTCTGTGTTTTATTCATCGGTACCCGGTTCGGTACTGTCTGTGTTCTCATTACCCGATACATCTTCGCCGGTCTCTTCCACGGTATGCATATAGACCGCATCCTCGGGAATCTCAACTATGATCGGCTGAAGCTGGTCATCAAATATATAAGGTATTCCGTCCACGTTCACTCCGCATACGGTGAAAAGCCCATCGACACTCAGTATACAGGGTGTTCCGTCCACTAAGTATATTCCGTTTAGAAGATCTATTATCTCATGTTCAACGGGCTTATTATCCTGGGACGCTTCAATGACTTCGTACAGTTCTTCGCTCTCAATCACATAATTGGCTTCGGATACCGGACTCCATACACCGTGATCGTTCACGGTACAGACCCTGATGTTATATTCGCCCTTTGTAAGAAGAAGCGGAACAATGTATTCAAACGATTCTTCATCCGGATCGGTTCCGTCAAGCGTATAGAAGATCCGGGCATTACCGGGAACGGTTATCTTGAGCAGCTGATCGGTTCCGTAATATCCGCTGTCAAGATTGAACTCCGGGATCATCAGGCAATAATCGATATATTTTTCCTTTATCTCCAGATTATTGCAGGTCTGAAGCAGGTCAGCCATCGAGACGTAATCTTCGCTCTCGAAATATATAGCCAGCAGAGCTTCGTAAGCAGTCGCATTCTGTTCGGATGTCGCATACGGAAGTCCCGCGATCTCAATCAGAAGGTTTTCGTACTTTACCGTATCTCCCTGATCCTTATACAAAAGAGCCAGGTATAAAAGAACGTCTACATCACTGCTGTCTTCGGCTGTCACATCTTCGAGAAGTGCAACGGCCCTCGCTATATCACCGTGCTCGGCAGCCTCCCTTGCCTGTTCAAACAGATAATCCGTTCCGGACGACCTGTTGAAAAAAGCAAGTCCCGCAGTAACAAGGATCAATGTCAGCACTGCGATCAGGGCAAATCTGATCCAGCCTGTTTTATGTTTTTTCTCTGGAACAGAGCTCCTGGTTTCCCTGTCGGGTCTTTCGTCGTTCGCCCCTTCCGGCGATCTGCCGAAATCCGCTTCGTCGTCATCGAGTTCGCTCAGCATACTCTTAACGGTATCCTCAGCTTTCTTTTCGGCGAATTCCTTAAAGTCCGGGACTATATGTATATCCTGTCCGCACTTTTCGCAGTATAGCGAACCTTCGGGAATCTCAGCTCCGCATTTTTCACATTTCATATGATCAGTGTGGTTATAAATCAGTCTTCGCAAACGGATGAAAGGCAATTATACATGAGCATTGCAATGGTCATGGGTCCAACTCCGCCGGGTACGGGAGTGATCGCGGATGCAACGGGTTCTACCGATGCGTAATCCACATCACCGCAGAGCTTTCCGTCATCCATTCTGTGAATGCCGACGTCAATGACAACGGCTCCGTCTTTTACATATGATGCATCAATAAACTTAGGTTTTCCGATTGCAACAACAAGAATGTCGGCTCTCTTTGTAACTTCCCTAAGATCCTTGGTGCGTGAGTGGCATACGGTAACGGTTCCGTTTTCCTTAAGAAGGAGCATGGACATGGGCTTTCCTACGATATTGCTTCGTCCTACGACAACGCACTCTTTTCCGCCGATCTCGATATCCGATCTCTTGAGGAGCTGGATAACACCTGCGGGAGTGCAGCTTACAAAGCCCTTCTTTCCGATGGAAAGCTTTCCGACATTGACCGGATGGAATCCGTCAACATCCTTATCGGGAGAGATGGCATCGAGAACCTTGTCCTCATCCATTCCCTTCGGAAGAGGAAGCTGAACAAGAATACCGTTTACATCATCCCTTTTATTAAGCTCGTCGATAAGCTCGAGGAGTTTTTCTTCGGTGGTGTCTGCGGGAAGTTCATATGAAAGGGATCTAATTCCGCAGTACTCGCATGCTTTCTTTTTATTCTTGACATATACCTGGGATGCGGGATCTTCTCCGACAAGAATTACCGCGAGTGTTGCGGTGATACCCTTTGCCGAAAGCACCGCGGTCTTTGCTTTTATCTCATCCTTTACAGCCTGTGAAATTGCTTTTCCGTCTATGATCTTAGCCATTTTATAACCTCTGAATTTAGAATAATCCGACGATCTTACCGTCATCGTCCACATCGATCCTGTATGCCGCGGGTGACTTGGACAGACCGGGCATGGTCATTATCGAACCTGTAAGAACAACTACAAATCCGGCACCTGCACTTACATATACTTCCCTGACATGAACCTTGAATCCTTCGGGTCTTCCGAGAAGCGCGGGATCATCCGAAAGTGAGTACTGGGTCTTGGCCATACATACGGGAAGGTTTCCGAATCCCATCTCTTCGATCTTGGCGATCTGCTTAGCCGCAGAAGATGCGATATCAACTCCGTCGGCACCGTAGATTTTCTTTGCGACTGCTTCGATCTTCTCTGTGATAGAAAGATCATCGGGATAACAGAACTTGAATTCCGACTTTTCCTCGGCAGCTTTGATGACCAGCTCCGCAAGTTCGGTTCCGCCCTCTCCGCCTTTCTCCCATACACGTGCGACGGACATAGTACAATTCTTGGAAGCACAATATTCTTTGACGAATGCGATCTCGGCATCCGTATCCGAAACAAATGCATTGAGTGCGACAACAACAGGAAGGCCGTAGCTCTGTATATTCTCGATATGCTTTCCGAGATTTTCGATTCCCTTTTTAAGAGCATCAAGATTCTCTGTTCCGAGCTGATCCTTGGGAATTCCTCCGTTGTATTTAAGAGCCCTTACGGTTGCGACAAGAACTACGGCGCTGGGAGTAAGACCCGCCTGCCTGCACTTGATGTCGAGGAATTTCTCCGCGCCGAGATCGGCGCCGAAGCCGGCTTCGGTGATGCAGTAATCGGCAAGTTTAAGTGCAGTTCTCGTAGCTATTACAGAGTTGCATCCGTGAGCAATGTTTGCAAAAGGTCCGCCGTGAACAATAGCGGGTGTATGCTCGAGAGTCTGGATGATATTCGGTCTGATCGCATCCTTGAGAAGTGCCGTCATTGCACCTACAGCCTGGATATCCTCTGCAGTAACGGGATTTCCGTCAAGGTCGTATGCAACGATTATCCTTCCGAGTCTGCGCTTTAAGTCCTTGAGATCTTCTGCAAGACAAAGGACCGCCATGATCTCACTTGCCACGGTGATAACGAAATGATCCTCTCTTACAAATCCGTCGCTCTTGCTTCCGAGACCGACAACGATATAGCGGAGAGCCCTGTCGTTCATATCCATGCATCTCTTCCATACAACGCTTCTGGAATCGATCCTCTTTACATTGCCCTGCTGGATATGATTATCAAGAAGTGCGGCAAGAAGATTGTTAGCACTTGTGATAGCATGGAAATCACCGGTGAAATGAAGGTTGAGATCCTCCATGGGAACAACCTGCGCCATACCACCGCCTGCGGCTCCGCCCTTTATTCCGAAGCAGGGTCCGAGTGAAGGCTCTCTGAGAGCGATGACAGCCTTCTTATCAAGCTTGGCAAATGCTTCACCGAGTCCAACCGTAACGGTGGTCTTTCCTTCACCTGCGGGAGTGGGATTGATCGCCGTAACAAGAATCAGCTTTCCGTCCTTATTTGATGAAAGCTTCTTTATACACTCATCCGTAAGCTTTGCCTTGTACTTTCCGTAAAGATCGAGGTCATCCTCAGAGATCCCGACCCTGGCAGCAACCTGCGCAATGGGAAGCATTGTACATTCCTGTGCGATTTCGATATCTGATTTCATTCCTTTTCCCACCTGTAAATAATTATTGTTTATTCGTCTCCGCCGCTTTTCTGGGCGACGTACGCATCAAACATTTCTTCAGTCATCAGGATATCCCTGGGCTTGGTGCCCTGCTCCTGTCCGACTACTCCGTTGTCAGCAAGTTCATCCATTATCCTGGCGGCGCGGTTGAATCCGATCTTGAGGACTCTCTGCAAATATCCGATGGAAGCCTTCTTGCTGCGGATGATATATTTACCCGCTTCAACAAACAGTTCATCACCGAATACGGAATTGTTTGAAGAAGAAAAAGAGGACGATGATGATGAAGTGCCCGGATCGACACCGTTCTCGATATCGATGATCCTCTTCTTCAGATCGTCTATTCCGTCGACTCCTTCAAGAGGATTTCTGAAAGAGGAATTCCTGTATTCATTCCTGAGTCTTGAAGTAACATCTGTGACTTCCTTGTCGGATACAAATGCACCCTGAAGTCTTTCGGGCTTCATCTTGCCCTTCGGGTAAAAGAGCATGTCACCTTTTCCGAGAAGCTTTTCGGCACCGACGGTATCAAGTATTGTTCTCGAATCGACACCGGACGAAACCGCAAATGCAACACGGCTCGGCATATTTGCTTTGATAAGTCCGGTAATGACATCGACCGAAGGACGCTGCGTTGCGACAACGAGATGCATTCCGCAGGCTCTCGCAAGCTGTGCAAGACGTACGATCGATTCCTCTACTTCCTTGGCCGCTACCATCATAAGATCAGCAAGCTCATCGATGATGATGACGATCCTGGGAAGCTTTCTGAGAGCGGGTGTGAGTGAATCGCTCTCTTCATATGTGTCGGCCGGAACGGGTTCTCTTCTGCCGGCATTCACATCTTCAACATATGTGTTATATCCTTCGATATCCCTTACTTCCCTGTCGGCGAAAAGACGGTATCTTCTTTCCATCTCGCTCACCGCCCACTTGAGCATCTCGGATGCCGCTTTGGGTTTGGTGACAACATCAAAAGGAAGATGGGGTATTCCGTTATAAACCTTAAGTTCAACAACCTTCGGATCCACGAGCATAAGCTGTACATTCTCGGGTGAAGATTTATACAGAAGGCTCAGGATCAGTGTATTGATGCATACCGATTTACCGGAACCTGTAGTACCTGCAATAAGTACATGAGGGAAATCCGCTATATTCGCAACAACAGTCTTACCCTCGATATCCTTACCTACGGCAAAAGAAAGAGAATCCTTGGATTTCCTGAACTCCGCGCTCGAAAGAAGATCTCCGAGAAGAACGGGGTCAGCTTTTGCATTCGGCACCTCGATACCGATCGCACTCTTTCCGGGTATGGGAGCTTCGATCCTGATATCTGTTGCTGCAAGTGCCATCTTGATCTCATCGGAAAGACCGACGATCTTGGAAAGCTTGGTTCCCTGAATTACCGTGAGCTCATATCTTGTAACCGTGGGACCCTTGCTGTAATTGCCCATTTCGGCTTCGATTCCGAATGATGCAAGTGTTTCGATAAGCTTGGTCTGGACATCCTTTACTTCGTTTGCGGAGCCTTTGCCCTGTCCGCTGCCCTTTTTGAGCATATCAAGACCGGGAGCTTCATATCTGAACTTGCCCATGGGCTTTTTGGGTCTTTCGGGCTCGGGTGAACTAATCCTGGCTCTGGGGGCAGGTGAAGCAGCGACCGGTTTTTCGGGAGCCTTCACCTCAGGGCTTACCGCAGGCTCGACAAGAGGAAGCGGTGCCGTATCATATTTATCGAATTCGTTTGTAAGATTGATCCTGTGATCGGACTTTACGGGAACTCTTTCAAAACCGAGATCGTAATCATCGCTTTCAGGGACCTGTTCATCTGCATAAGAATCCGATGCGGGACCGGGACGTTTGACGGGATCATACCATGTTCCGGATGCTTCATCCGCAGAATGTGCGTCATCATAGTATTCATCATCTTCGGAGTAAGACAGTTCGTGCATCTCGCCCGTATGCTTTTCCCTGAATCTTTCTCCGTGCTCGGGAACCTTGGTGGTCTTAAGAAGCTCCCTTGCATCCTGAGTTTCTTCTTTTTCCTTCTTCTCGGCTTCTTTCCTGATGCGTCCGTCCTCGGTACGCTTCTTTACATTGTTCTTCCAGTTCTCGAAGCTTCCGGAAACAGACTCGAAAACCTCTTTCTTACCGGAACGCTCTTTACGCATCTTCTCGGTTACCGTAAGTGCAGTTGAAGGAACAATCTCACCGGTCTCTTCATCGACATATTCATCGTTAGATTTATCGGGAAGTGCAAGCGGATCTTCGCTCTGTTCGAGACGAAGCCTTTTCTCTTCCCTTCTCTGCCTGGAGTTTTCAATGATCTCTCCCGATCTGTCACTTGCATTCAGGATGATGTTCTTAAAAAGCTCCGCAAAGAAAGTCTTATTTATCGCAAACAGACAGAGGATCAGAAGAAGCAGACAGATTATCACACATCCTGCTTTTCCGATATTCTTGATCAGTGCAAAAGAAAGACTTCCGGAGATAACTCCTCCGCCGTTTCTTCCTGCCGCGGAAACTCTGTACAGATCTCCTGCGTTATAACTTTCAAGCTTTGCGGCATTTCCCGAAAGAAGATCCGAAAAGATGCCGAGTATCAGAAACAGACCGATCGAACCGGTCATACGCACGGGAAGAAGATAATCCCTCTCTCCCATGAAAAGTCCCCACACTATCATTCCGCCGATGAATGCGGGAGCGATATAGCTTTCAAATCCGAACGCACCGAAAAAGACGGATGAGATCTTGTCCCCGAATCCGCCGCACACTCCGAAATTACAGAGTGACAAAAACAGGGCGACGCCTATGGTAATGACCGTTATCAGGACATTACGAGAGCCGTCGTCATCATATCCGCTGTTTCTTCCCGAACCGCCTTTAGGAGCAGATGCCTGTCTTCCGCCGCCGGATCTTGATCCGCCGCCCGGGCGTCCGGGATTATTTCTGTTGTTGCCGGTAGGTCTTGATGCCATATGTCAAAAAGGTCCTTTAAACATCATAATCATCATTATCGGAAATATTAATGTCGTAATGAAGTGAGGAATCATCGACATTAATGTCATATTCCATATTCTTGTGCTCGGTCTTCCTTGCGGGATGAGGGATGGGATTATCCAGAAGCACAGCGCCGTTAGGTGCGATCTCCGGTTTCTTCTCCTCTTTGACGGGAGCCTTGGCTTCGGAAGTCTTAACCTCGGAAGTTTTCTTTTCCTCAGTTACGGGAGCTTTCTCTTCCTTCTTTTGATCACTGTCGGATGCAAGTGCGGAACCGACCTTGCTCTTGTCCATATATGACTGTGCCCATGCTCCCGGTCTTCTCCTGAATTCGGGCCTGAGTTGAGGTTTCTGATATGTGTAGGTACTGTAGGTCTTGGGGCTTTCAGGTTTCTTTTCTTCGGTATCCGTTGCAGTTTCGGAAGATTTATCATCCGCTTTCTCTTCGCTCTTTGTTTCGCTCTGCATGATAGCCGAACCGCTTCCGCTTGCTGCAGCCATTGCAGCTCCGGGCATGATAGCGGATCCGGATATTATCTGTCTTGAAGCCTGAACCGTATCTTCACCTGCTTCTCCGGAAGCCTCCTGTAATGCTTCTCCTGCTTTCTCCGCATCCCTTGCCGCCTTAGCCGCAAGTGCCGCTTCGGAAAGATGTACCCTGGGCACACCTGCTGAATTATCTGCAACCGATGTGGGACCGGAAAGAGTTGACGAATGAACAGTCTGTGAAGCATCAGGCTGCGCTGCCTGAGTCCGGGCCGCCGAATGTGCCCTGGCTATGGGAGCGGAGTCAAATGCGGGATACTCGAAAACATCTTCTTTCTTTTCCATTTCCTTGTTCTCTTCAGTTTTCTGCGCGGGTTCCGCTTCAGGTGCGGTTGCGTTTTCTTCGCTCTTTACAGCCTGTGCGGGAACCGCGGAAGTATCAGTCATGCCGTCGCCTATGTCACCGAAATCTTCTGCAGACAGATCATCCGAGTTCATAACACCCGCAGGAACATAGCCCTTATCGGGAGCTGCAAATTCATTGTCATAAAGCTCGGAGCTAGCTTTGAAAATGTCGCCTTCGATCTGTTCGGGGAAAAGATCCCTGAATGCGATCCCGGCAAAGAGAGCTGCAAATGCAAAGAAGATCTCCCTTCCGTCATTTTCAAGATATGTGAGTCCGAAATTGTTGATGAGTGATGCTACGATGATGGAAAGAAGAAGAATGGTCTTCGAATCCTTCTCGGAAAGGAAACATGTGAAAAGTCCGACGGATACGATCACGGCAATGACAGTAACCTCGATATATGAGGTCAGATATGTAAATCCGAAAGAAAATCCCTTGGAAGGTCCGTAAAGAGAAAGAACCGAACTGAGCACATCCGAAGGATTTGCCGAGCTGAGATACGAATCAAGGAAAATAATGAGTACCAGACCGAATATCACGGATATAAGCGTAAACAGCATCTTCCTCAGTCTGAGTCCGATGTCTGTATCTTCGTCCGAAAGATCGTTAAGGATTATTCCGACGATGAAAGGAAGAAGCACAAGACCTATGATATCGGCATAGATACATACGGCCGTAAGAATACCGGCCACAAGATAACATATGAACTTCCCTCCCGTCGCAGGCACGCACATGCTTATAGCAAACAGTGCGAGCATCATGAGAAGGAAAACAAGATTACGTGAATTGAGAGTAAGTGCCTCATGAACAGAGAAACCGGTTATGCTCCAGAATCCGGTAAAGAAAAGAGCAGGAACGATACCGAGCATCTTACGGAAAGCAAAGAATCCGAGTGCAACGGATGCCAGCTGGAGCAGGCAGTTGAAGATCGCAGCTATGAAAATGCGGTTTCCGAAAAGAAAAAAGATTGCATGGAGACCGGCAATATACCAGTCATCACATGCATGAACATAGTGAGCAAGCTCACCTCCCGTTACTTTGGCCTGTTCAAAATAGATCGTTCCGCCAAGTCCGTTCCAGGCATAAGAAGCAACCCTGAAAATGACCGAGGCGATCATCAGCACCCCAAATACAAGAAGACCGAGCGTGTCTCCTTTTTCAAAAATAGCTTTTACCTGGTCCGAACCCGAAAAAAGCGAAAAGACTTTCCAGAGGACAAGTCCCAGGATAGCAAATACGCCGAATGCAATGAGACCGGGCAGATAGGAATATCCGAACTGCTTAGCCGCATCCATTATCGCAAGTATGCAGAAAAGACTGGCGACAAGAACATATACCGCATTTGTGGCAATGCTGACTTTAGATTTCCGAAGATTCATCAGTTAAAACCTTTTCAATGTTATATCTGGGTCTGTGTTTAACTTCAATGTACGTCTTGCCTACGTATTTACCGACAAGTCCGATCGCAAGGAGCTGCAATCCTCCGAGGAACCAGATCGAGATGATAAGTGATGTCCAGCCGGGCTCTACATTACCGGTGAAATACGAAACAAGTGCATATACAAATGCCAGGAATGAAAGGAATACGATCACAAATCCGGCAGTGAGTATAAGGTCGATAGGTCTTGTCGAAAAGGAAGAGATGCCGTCAAAGGCAAGTGCGAGCATCTTCTTGAAGGGATACTTGGAAACGCCTGCGGCTCTTTCTTTTCTGTCGTAATATACGCAGTCGGTCTTGTATCCGATAAGGGGAACGATTCCTCTGAGGAAAAGGTTGTACTCGCGGTAGTTTGAGAACTGTCTGAGTGCCCTGCAGCTCATAAGTCTGAAATCCGCATGGTTGTATACGGTGTTGACTCCCATATGAGCCATGAGCTTATAGAATGACTGCGCTGTGAATCTCTTGAAGAAGGTATCTGTCTTTCTCTCCTTCCTTACACCGTAAACGATGTCACAGCCGTCATGGTACTTATCAACCATGTACTCGATAACGTTTACATCATCCTGGAGATCCGCATCGATCGATACACATATGTCGCAAAGATCCGCTGCAGTAATAAGACCTGCGGTAAGTGCGTACTGATGACCAACGTTCCTGGCAAGCTTTACGCCGTAAACCTGATAGGGATATTTCTCATGCTCTGCTTCGATGAGTTCCCAGGTCTTATCCTTACTTCCGTCATTGACGAACATGATGAAGCTGTCAACGGAGATCTTACGCTTATCAACAAGATCGTCGAGAACTCCTCTGAGAGCCTCGCAGCTCATCTCCAGCACTTCTTCTTCGTTATAGCAGGGTACTACGATAGCAAGACGTTCCATTTCAATTCCTCTTTTAATCACTCGTCCCAGTTATGGTAAACGTTCTGTACATCATCGTCCTCATCAAGGATATCGAGGATCCTGTTAAGGCACTTGATGTCGTCTTCATTGGTAAGCTCAACATAGTTCTGGGGGATCATGGTGACCTCAGCGCTGAGCATGGGGATTCCGGCATCGTTAAGCTTTTTGTTCACCTCGTCGAAGCTGTCGGGATCGGTAAGGATCTCATAACTGTCTTCCTCTTCGTTGAAGTCCTCTGCACCGGCATCGAGTGCGGTCATCATAAGATCGTCTGCGGAAAGATCTGTCTCTTCCTTATCGACGATGATCTGTCCCTTCTTGTCGAACATGAATGATACGCATCCCGGAGTTCCGACATTTCCGCCGCCCTTGGTGAAAGCTGCCCTTACGTTTGCAGCGGTACGGTTCTTGTTGTCGGTAAGGGTATCAACGATGATAGCGATACCGCTGGGGCCGTATCCTTCGTAGGTGATATATTCGTAGTTGACATTGCCGCCTTCTCCGGCTGCCTTCTTGATACCGCGCTCGATGGTATCGTTGGGCATATTGTTGGCCTTAGCCTTTGCAATAACGGTGGCAAGCTTGAAATTATTGTTGGGGTCGGGGCCGCCTTCTTTGACCGCAACCGCTATCTCTCTTCCGATGATGGTAAAGATCTTTCCTTTTGCGGCATCATTTTTTTCTTTCTTGTGTTTGATGTTTGCAAATTTG
>JAFZWW010000108.1 GCA_017617005.1 Lachnospiraceae bacterium | reverse complement strand
GTGCAGAAGTATTCCTTTACTTCGATCTCGAGGAGTTCCCTATCACCGCAAGAGTCGATCCTCGTACAAATGCAAGACCCGGCGATAACATCAGATTCGCTATCGATATCGAGAAGATTCACGTATTCGATAAGGAGACCGAGAAGGTTATCACCAACTAATCTTTTTACGAACCCTCATCCCGGGCTTATGCTAGGCCCGGGATGTTTTTTTAATATCAGCTTCGGAGAAGATAATGATCACAAATCAGATATTGCTCAAAAGCTTGTCAGGACTTCAATCCATAACAAAGGTCGGGCTCTCGCTCTATGATGTCGAGGGAAAGCAGGTGGTTTCCGCCGAAGGTCCCGAGGTTTCCGCAGAGATCGTAAGGGATTTTGTACAGTCTCCCGCCGACTCCCAGGAATCCGGAGGCGTATATTTCCTCAAGATCAATGAGGACGGTGATGCAAGGTTCGTTCTTGCATGCGATTCGTCAAAAGAGGACGCCCACCAGACGGCAAGGATCTGCGTATCCCATATCGGGGAGTTGCTTGATGCGTACAGGGAAAGGGATGACAAGGGGAGTTTTTTCCAGAATCTTATCCTGGACAATCTGCTTCTGGTGGATATCTATAACCGTGCGAGAAAGCTCAGGATAGATATAGGCGAGCCCAGATGCGTATATCTGATATCGTATAAAAAGGACGGCGGAAATGTCGTCAAAGAGTACCTTAAGGGCCTTTTCGCGCCACAGGGCGGTGATGTGATAACGGGAGTGGATGAGAATTCGCTCGTCCTGATCAAAAGCCTGAAGTCGGGAGCCGGTCCCGAAGATCTTGAAGAGGTGGCAAGGACCATTGTATCGAGCCTTAATACCGAAGCGATGCTTTCCGCAAGGGTTTCCTACGGAAGTGTTGTCGAAGAGCTCAAGGATGTATCGAAATCCTATAAAGAAGCCAGAATGGCCATGGATGTCGGCTCCATTTTCTATGCCGAAAACGAGGTCATGGCATATACAAATCTCGGAATAGGCAGACTTATCTACCAGCTTCCGGTACCTCTCTGTGAGATGTTCTTAGGAGAGATATTCGACGGCGGTATTCTTGATGACCTGGATGAGGAATCAAGGAGTACCATAAAGATGTTCTTTGAGAACAACCTGAATGTTTCGGAGACCTCAAGACAGCTCTTCATCCACCGCAACACTCTCGTGTACAGGATAGAAAAGCTTGAGAAGATAACGGGTCTCGACCTGAGGAACTTCGATGATGCGGTAACCTTCAGGATTGCACTGATGGTTGAGAATTATCTGAAATACATGAAAGAAAAAGATTAAATGCCTTCAAAGTCCCATCTTGGAACAAAGGATTCTTTTGCGGCTTCGCCCGACTGGGTGAAGCCTTTTTCTATGCCTATCTTATCGGCAAAATCCAGAACGCGCTCATATTCTTCTCCGGAAACCTTTCTCGAAAGAAGGTTGTGACCTGCGACGGAAGGCATGGGAGTGTACTGATTCATTATGCTGATATAGATGTCGTTTCCGTAAGTATCGCGGAGATATCTGAGAATCTTTTTTGACTCGGGAACGGAGCCGGGAAGAACCAGATGTCTTACGAGCACACCTTTATTCATAAGTCCGTCGTCGCCTAAGACTGCGGGGCCGGTCTGTCTGAACATCTCGGCGATCGCTTTTTTCGCGGTTTCGGGATAGTCCCCCGCACTGCTGTAGTCTGCGGCTGTTTCCGGTGATATATATTTCATGTCGGGCATATAGATATCGACGATTCCTTCGAGCATTTTCAGGGATTCAACCGATTCGTATCCGCTCGAATTATAGAGCACGGGGATCGTGAGCCCTGAGTCCCTTGCGGCGATCACGGCATTTACGATATGGGGAATGAAGCATACTCCGGTTACGATGTTGATGTTTGAAGCTTTCTTTTTCTGAAGATTTAAGAAGGCCTCCGCAAGCTCTTCGGCTGTGATCGCCTTGCCGAAGCCGTTTAAAGAAAGATCGGAATTCTGGCAGAAGATGCACTTAAGATTGCAACCCGAAAAAAACACGGTTCCCGAACCGTGCTCTCCGGTGATGCAGGGCTCCTCCCACATGTGCAGATAAGCTTTCGCAGCCTTGAGTTCCGAGCTCATCTTACAAAAGCCCGTGCCGCCTTTTGTCCTGTCGGCGCGGCATTTTCTGGGGCAGAGAGTGCACTCCGAATAGTATTCGTTTATGTCTTTGATCATTTCCATAAAAAAAGAAGTTGCCTGCAGGAAGCAACTCACCACCCGGCTGGTCTGCGGCACATGGACGGTCTGCTTAGTGCTGCTTGGTTCCCCACCTGACACGGTTCACAGTGTCGCACTGCGCAGGACCGGATGATGAGCTGCTTTCTGCACGCAACGAAACTATATTATAGATTATTCGGGATTTCGTCAAGAGTACGGGCATTTACTTGATATAAAGGGGAATAAATTATAATATTGTAGCAGTGTTTTTAATGCAGAAAGCAGAGAGGTAAGAAAGATGCTTGTACAGAAATATATAGATATGCTCGGTGCAAAATCCGTCATCAGGGATCTGGCAGGAAAGGCTGCCGAAAGAGGTAAGGAGATCGGATATGAGAACGTGTTCGATTACAGCCTCGGCAATCCTTCCGTTCCCGCTCCCGCTTCATATAATGAATCCCTTGTGAGACTTATAGGGGAGCTTGATTCAAGATCACTTCACGGATATTCCCCCAACCCCGGTCTGCCCGAGGTAAGAGATGCCGTTGCCGCGTCGCTTGAGCGCAGATTCGGCATTCCCTATAAGAGAGAGCACATCTTTATGACAAGTGCAGCGGCTTCCGCACTTGCACATGCATTCAGACTTGTTACCGAGCCCGGCGACGAGATCATCACCTTTGCGCCCTTCTTCCCCGAGTACCGTCCCTATGTTGAGATGACGGGTGCCGTTCTCAAGATCGTTAGCCCGGATATTGCTTCCTTCCAGATCAACTTCGAAGAATTTGAGAGCATGATAAATGAGAAGACTATGGCGGTCCTTATCAATACGCCCAACAATCCTTCCGGTGTTGTTTATTCCGAAGAGACAGTTCAGAAGCTGTCGGATATACTTGAGGGTGCACAGAAGAAATTAGGACATCCCATCTACATCATTTCCGACGAACCTTACAGGGAGATCGTATTTGACGGAAAAGCGGCACCCTGCATTTCCAAGTTCTATGACAATACCATTATGTGCTATTCGTTCTCCAAGTCACTTTCCCTTCCCGGAGACAGAATCGGATACATGGCTGTAAATCCCGCAGCAGATGGGGCCGATCTCATGGTCAACATGGCCGTTCAGATCTCCAGGGGCATCGGTCACAACTGCCCCACATCACTTATGCAGAGAGCGGTTGCGGAAAACATTGACCTTACGGCAGACCTTTCCGTATATGAGACCAATATGAACCTTATATATGACAAGCTTGTCGAACTCGGCTTTACCGTGGTACGTCCCGGCGGAACCTTCTACATCTTCCCCGAGGCTCTTGAGGACGATTCGGTAAGCTTTGCGCAGAAGGCATTAAAGTATGACCTGGTGCTTGTTCCCGGTGACAGCTTCGGAGCACCCGGATACTTCAGAATGGCATACTGCATCGATACCGAAAAAGTAAAGAGATCCCTTCCCGTACTCGAGAAGTTCGTAAAGGAAGAATACGGTATCTGAAAAGGAGAACGCGATGTACAAGGCCGGACTTGTTCTTGAAGGCGGAGGAATGAAGGGCATCTTTACTGCCGGAGTCCTCGACCTTCTCATGGACAAAAACATAATGTTTTCCGATATCTACGGAGTATCAGCCGGAGCATGCCATATGACCAGTTATATTTCCGGTCAGAGGGGCAGGGCTTTCGATATCAGTGTCGATTACCTCGACACAAGATGGTATTGCGGCATGCCGTCGCTTCTTTTCACCGGAAACCTGTTCAATACCGATATAGCTTACGGTCTTGTTCCCAATGATCTCAATCCCTTCGATCACGATGCTTACGAAAGATATGAGGGTAATGCATATTCGGTCGTGACTGATGTCGAGACGGGAGAACCCGCATATCTCCGCATGAAGTCCTGCAGGGGCAGGAATATGGACAAACTCCGTGCTTCGGCATCCCTTCCTCTTGTCGCACGCATGGTCGAAGTGAACGGCAGGAAATATCTTGACGGCGGACTCAGCGATGCGATCCCCCTCGAAAGATCGATAATGAACGGCAATGACAAGAATCTCGTTATTCTTACAAAGGAGACCGGATATGTGAGAACTCCGATCCCCGAGTATGAGCTTGCGCTGCTCAAGGTAAGATATGCCGCGTATCCCAATGTCTGGAAGCTCATGAGAAACAGGGATATCAGATACAATAAGCAGATGGCTTTTGTCGAACAGATGGAAAAAGAAGGAAAGGCATTTGTCTTAAGACCCGACCACAAGGGCGATACAAAGCGCATCGACAAGGATCCGGAGCATCTTAAGGTCCTGTATGAGGAAGGATACGAACAGGCGCGCAAAAAGTTCGACAGTCTGATGGAATATCTTGAGTCATAATCTGTGACACGTGTGTCATAAAACGGTCAGATCAGATTGCGTTTTTATACACGCACAACTTCTCAAAAAGTGCGAATTTTTCTTTAAATATCGGCATTTTGCGTTGACAAAAACCAATTGTTATATTAAACTCGTCTTTACGGGGAAAGAATCCTCTGAGGAGTTTTTATCTTTTTTATGATGGTTTTAGAAGGGAGAAATATTATGGCAGTCGAAAAGAAGTCTATCGCTAAGCCTGAGGCAGTTAAGGCTGAAGCGCCCGCAAAGGCTGAAGCTAAAAAGGCAGCAGCAAAGAAGCCTGCAGCCAAGAAGACAGCAGCTAAAAAGCCCGCTGCAAAGAAGCCCGCGGCAGCTAAGAAGCCTGCAGCAGCAAAGAAGGATGTTAAGGCAACGGTTGTTCTTCAGCTTGGCGAAAGAGAATATACCGAAGCAGCTCTTGTAAAGATCGCTCAGGACGTCTGGAAGTTCGATCTCGGCAAGAACCCTGCAGATCTTAAGGATATCCAGCTCTACATCAAGCCCGAGGAGAACAAGGTTTACTATGTTATGAACGGCGAGAGCGGAGACTTCAATATCTGATAAGTATATATATGTACAAAGACCGTTCCGGATTCCCGGAGCGGTCTATTTTTGTTCTTAATATATATTTCATAAATGATGTGTTGACACTTTGATTGTATAGTGATAATTTAATTCTTGTGGATGTTAGCACTCTAATCAAACGAGTGCTAACAATTAGAGAAAGGGGTACGGGTATGGAAATGGATGAAAGAAAAGCCACTATATTGCAGGCCATCATCCGCAAT
>JAFZWW010000107.1 GCA_017617005.1 Lachnospiraceae bacterium | reverse complement strand
GGCGGGTATTGTCATTTTAAACCGTTCATCAAATGCTCCGCACACTGCCGTGGCTTTGCCCCATCTTGATACACCGGTGACCAATGAAAGCCCGGGATCCAGGTTCAGGTCTGTTCCCAGTCCGGCATATACGGCATCAAGTATCTTGGATGCACCCCATGCCCAGGCCATAAGAACTCCGGTCTGCTGCGCCGGATCTTCACCGTAAGGATACAGATCATAGAAAGCACCCTTATGTGCCGTGTCATCGGTTGCAATCTCCGAGGCGGTCATTACGAGGAGAGCATAGCCTTTCTTAATTGCAAGGTCCGTTGCGGGGATGGGATGCATACATATTATGAATGGAGACGGACCGGCGTACGGTTTTTCCTTTTCATCCGGAAGATATGCATGGACGAGAAAGCTTGATGATCGGCCGTCCTTTGAAACGGTGATCCTTATCACATCGCCACCCGTGACCTTAAGAAATGCCGCGAAGCCCTCGGGCTTTTCCCCCGTATCTTTGTCCGGTCCCAGAAGCTCGTAGGAGATATCCTCGCCGCATCTCCACATACCGTATATATTGTTCTGATAGAATTCCCGTAGTTTTTCCTTTTCCATAAGCCAAGTATACTACAATGTTTCGTTCGCAGACAGGGTGGACGCAGGATTCATCCCCTTGTTCCGGGAACTGTCTCCGGATCCCCTTAATTTGACAAAAACAGGCACTTTCTGTAATATCATTAACTAAATACGGAAAAAGCGGCGTTTTCATACGGAAAGCCGTCCGTATAATCTGCGACCGGTAATAGGAGGGAGTTTTTTTACTTTATATGGACAGTTCGGGCCCCATACAGATTGTCACACTAATAATTCTAATATTCTTATCAGGTTTTTTCTCATCGGCGGAGACGGCTTTTGTATCGTGCAACAAAGCACGCATAAGGAGCCTTGCTGACGACGGCAATAAGAAAGCCGCCAGAGTCCTTCGCATCCTCGAAAAAGGTTCAAAACTGCTCAGCACAGTGCTGATAGGCAATAATATAGTAAATCTTACCGCGTCCGCGATATCGACAATGCTGGCGACGGAGTATTTCGGTATTCCCGTAGGCATCATGACGGGCATACTTACCTTTGTCATTCTTATCGTGGGAGAGGTTGTTCCCAAGACCTGGGCGACGGTTTCCGCGGATAAGATGGCCATGCTCTACAGTGGCATTATAGAGATGCTGATGGTGATCTTCACACCTTTTATCTTCATTGTTAACGGAGTTGCGAAGATCATTCTTTTCATCATGAGAATAGATGCGGACGGCAAGACTGATGCGATCACGGAAGATGCGATCAAGACCTACGTCGATGTAAGCCACGAGGATGGTGAGATAGAGCCCGAAGAGCGTGATATGATCTATAACCTCTTCGATTTCACCGACCACGTTGCCAAGGATATCATGATCCCAAAGGTGCGCATGGTCAGCATAGATGTCGACAGCACCTATGAAGAAGTTCTTGCCGTGTTCAAGGAGTATATGTACACCAGGCTCCCCGTTTATGAGGGTGAGAAGGAGCATATCATCGGTGTCATCAATATGAAGGAGTTCATCGGACTCGAACGTAAGGGCTTCAAGGTGCGCAATATAATGCGTGAGGCTTACTTTACCCACGAGTTCAAAAAGACCCAGGATCTTCTTGCACAGATGCGTAAGGAGACCTTCAATATCGTTTTCGTCCTCAGCGAGTATGGTACCGTTGAAGGTATGATCACCCTCGAGGACCTTCTTGAGGAGCTGGTTGGTGAGATCAGGGACGAGTTCGACGAGGATGAGAAAGAACTCATCCAGAAAAAGGAAGACGGTAAATACCTTGTCGAGGGCGCACTCAGCATCGATGACTTCAATGAGGCCGTCGGAACATCCCTTTCAAGTGAGGAATATGACTCGATGGGCGGTATCATAATCGAGCGCCTGGATCATATGCCCGAGGACGGAGATGAGGTCACTCTTGAGGACGGTACGGTCCTTAAGGTCATCGGAATGGACCAGAACCGCATCGTTGAGGTCGAGATTACCCTTCCTCCCGAGGTTCTTGAGGATATTGCCAAAAAGTCAGAATCCGGCGAAGAGCAGGATGATGACGAGCTTAAGACCGAGGAAGCGGAATCAGATAAATAACGAGCGATATTCCTCATTTTTCATGGCTAAAAAGTGCTTCATGGAGGTAAATAATTCCCTTGCCTTATATGGGCTCTTATGCTATGATTCATAAGGTTTTTCGAAATAAGACTTTTTATCCAAGGAGGATATCATGAAGCATATCAAGACTCTCCAGACCAGAGATCTTAAGGAATCAGCAGTAAAGGGCGGATGTGGCGAGTGCCAGACTTCCTGCCAGTCTGCATGTAAGACTTCCTGCACCGTAGGTAACCAGTCCTGCGAGCAGCTTAAGAAGTAATGTTTTTGGAATCTGTGCCGGCATAAGCCGGATAAAAAGCAGTGTCTGAAATATGACACTGCTTTATTTTGTGGAATGCGGTGACGTTCCTCTTTTTACGTTTTAAGGAGTTTATATGATCCACCAGTTTAAAAGCGAAGGCTACAACATAATCCTTGATGTCAACAGCGGCTCGGTCCATGTTGTCGACGATCTCGTATATGACCTTGTCAAGACCGTGGAGGCCATTTACGAGGGCGGAGTTACCGATGTCGATACCATGAAGGCTGCCGTAAACGTAGCGGGAGATATGACCGCGACCGAGGAAGAGGTCGACGAGGCTGTCGAGGAGATCATGGAGCTTGCCAAGGCCGGCAAACTCTTTTCCAAGGATGTCTATGAGCCTTATATCGATAAGTTCAAAGAGGGCAAGCACTATGTAAAGGCTCTCTGCCTTCATATCGCACACGACTGCAATCTCGCCTGCAAGTACTGCTTTGCGAGCGAGGGCGAATACCATGGCGACCGCGGCCTTATGAGCCTTGAGGTGGGCAAGAAGGCAATCGATTTCCTTATCAGGGAATCCGGATCGCATGTAAACCTCGAGGTGGATTTCTTCGGCGGTGAGCCCACCCTCAATTTCGATGTCGTAAAGGGCATCGTTGAGTACGGCAGAAGCCTTGAAAAAGAGCACAATAAGAAGTTCCGTTTCACTCTTACGACAAACGGTATCCTTCTCAATGACGAGATTCAGGAATTTGCCAACAAGGAGATGCACAATGTCGTCCTTTCGATCGACGGACGTAAAGAGGTCAATGACCGCATGCGTCCCGGCAGGGGAGGACAGGGCTCCTATGACATCATCATTCCCAAGTTCATCAAGATGGCAGAGTCCAGGAACCAGATGAACTACTATGTACGCGGAACTTACACCCACTACAATATGGACTTTTCCGAGGATGTCCTGCACCTTGCGGACCTCGGCTTTGAGCAGATTTCCGTAGAGCCCGTCGTTGCACAGCCCACGGATGATTATGCCCTGAAAAAAGAAGACCTTCCCTATCTCAAGGAACAGTATGACAAGCTCGCACACGAGATGATCATCAGGAGAAAGAACGGCAAGCCCTTCAATTTCTTCCATTTCATGATCGACCTTTCCGGCGGTCCCTGCGTATATAAGAGACTTTCCGGATGCGGTTCGGGCTGTGAATATATGGCGGTCACCCCCTGGGGAGATCTCTATCCCTGTCACCAGTTTGTCGGAAATGAGAAATTCCTTATGGGAAATGTGGATACGGGAGTCACCAGGCCCGAAATCGCCGAAAAGTTCTCCGCATGCAATGTTTACCAGAAGCCTGCCTGCAGGGACTGCTTCGCAAGATTCTATTGCAGCGGCGGATGTGCTGCCAATTCCTACAATTTCCACGGAAATATTCTCGATGCCTATGAAGTCGGCTGTGAGCTCGAAAGAAAGCGTGTCGAATGCGCGATCATGCTCAAAGTTGCCGAGAACTTCGGAGAAGGCTTCGAAGACAGCGTAAATACCGATGAAAACGCTTCCTCAGATTGATTTTTCTTTAATTAGGTAGTAATATCTTTTTGTTTGGTTTTTTGCACTTTTAATTTGAAAGGAAAGTATTTGTCATGAAAAAGAGTAAGGCTCTCCTCATTATCATCGTAGTACTTGCCCTTACACTGGGAATCGGCTACATGGATATTTGGGGCTACGACGGAAACGGCGCAGGAAACGCATCCGACATCAAGCTCGGACTCGATCTTGCGGGCGGCGTAAGTATCACTTATCAGGTTGTCGGAGACGAGAATCCTTCCGATACCGATATGTCAGATACCATTTACAAGCTTCAGCAGAGAGTTTCTAACTATTCGACCGAAGCTCAGGTTTATCAGGAAGGTTCCAACAGGATCGCCATCGAGATCCCCGGTGTTACCGATGCCGAGACCATTCTTTCACAGCTCGGTCGTCCCGGAGCACTTTATTTCATCAGCGCTACCGATTCCGACGGAAATGCCAACTATTCCGAGCAGCCCGTATTTGCAGAGGATGGCTCTTATGCATATCAGTACGCTCTCAATAAGTCTATCGAAGAGCTCATCGCGGACGGATCGGTTGTCATCACCGGTACCGATGTTACCGATGCCAGAGCGGTTGTCCAGCAGGACAATATGAAGAACAACGAATATGCCGTATCACTTTCACTTACTCCGGATGCTGCTGCAAGATTCGCAACTGCTACCGAGAGAGCCGTAGCACGCGGACATGAGACGATCGGTATCTATTATGACGGAACATTCGTAAGCGTTCCCAGGGTTAACGAAGCAATCTACAACGGTGATGCTTCGATCTCAGGATCGTTCACATACGAAGAGGCTGAAAACCTTGCTTCCACCATCCGTATCGGCGGACTTTCACTCGAACTCGAAGAGCTCCACTCCAAGGTGGTCGGTGCACAGCTCGGTGTTGACGCTATCAATACTTCACTTAAAGCAGGTGCCATCGGTCTCGGAATAGTTGCGGCCTTTATGATAGTTGTCTATTTCATTCCCGGTCTTGCCGCAGCAATAGCTCTTTGCTTCTATGTTGCACTGATCGTACTTCTTCTTATCGGATTCAATGATGTGCTTACGCTTACCCTTCCCGGTATCGCAGGTATCATCCTTTCAATAGGTATGGCAGTCGATGCCAACGTTGTCGTATTCGCACGTATCAGGGAGGAACTTGGCAAGGAAGCAAGTGTTGAGGATGCTATCAACACCGGTTATGCAAAGGCTCTTTCCGCAATCATCGACGGTAACGTCACAACCCTTATCGCGGCTGTTGTGCTCCTGCTCCTCGGACCTTCCAATGTAAAGGGCTTTGCACAGACTCTTGCGCTCGGTATCGTTGTTTCGATGTTCACCGCACTCTTTGTTACCAAGTGGCTCATGAAGGCACTGTATGCCCTCGGCCTTAGATCCGTTGTATTTTACGGTAGAGGAAAGGAAAGAAAGCCCATCGATTTCCTCAGCAAGAAAATGGTCTTCATCGCACTTTCCGTTATCGTTATCCTTGCAGGCTTCGTATTCATGGGAATCAACAAGGGCGCAGGAAAAGGTGCTCTGAACTACTCACTTGATTTCGTAGGCGGAACGGCTACCACCGTTGACTTTAATGAGAATTACACTCTCCAGCAGCTTAACGATACGGTTGTTCCCGAGATAGAGGCAATCACCGGAAGCACCGTTCAGGTTCAGACGGTTCAGAACTCCAACGAGGTCATCTTCAAGACCTCAACTCTTGAGTCATCCGTAAGACAGGCTCTTGAGCAGATGTTCACTGAGAAGTTCGGAGTTGCTTCGACAAGCATCCAGACCGAGACAATTTCCTCGACCATTTCCGATGAGATGAAGAGGGATACAATCATCGCGGTTATCGTTGCAATCCTCTGCATGCTCGTTTATATCAGGATCAGATTCAAGGATTTCAGATTCGGTTTCTCATCCGTACTCGCACTTGTTCACGACGTACTCGTTGTGCTTGCGTTCTATGCGGCCGCAAGAGTATCCGTAAGCAACACCTTCGTTGCATGTATGCTGACCATCGTCGGTTATTCGATCAACGCTACGATCGTTATATTCGACCGTGTACGTGAGAACATGGCCAATGCCGGAAAGAGCGATATAGTTTCGATAGTCAACAAGAGTGTCACCCAGACGCTTTCAAGAAGTATCTTCACTTCACTGACTACATTCGTAATGGTCGCACTTCTCTATGTGCTCGGTGTTTCAAGCATCAAGGATTTCGCCCTTCCTCTTATGGTAGGTATCGGATGCGGATGCTACTCATCCGTATGTCTTGCAGGTGCTTTCTGGGTCATTCTTACTCAGAAGTTCCCCGCTAAGGCCAAGAAATAATACATACTTCTTCAATACTTACGGGGGCGAGATTCGTCCCCGTAATTTTTTAGGAACCTATGGAAAAGTGGATCGAAATAAGAAAAAGCGGTGATTTTATTGAGTGGGGGAAGGAGCTGGGGATAGACCCTCTTTGTGCCCGCATCATCAGGAACCGCGGAATAGAGAATCTCAAAGAGGCCGAGGACTACCTTAACGGTGGCCTGGGGCTTCTTAACGATCCGTTTCTTTTGCCCGATATGGAAAAGGCTGTTACCGCACTGTGCGACGCTATAGATGCCGGAGACAGGATCCGTATCATAGGTGACTATGATGTCGACGGTGTTACCTCAACGGTCATCCTTATGAAGGGAATAACCGCCGCGGGAGGCAATGTTTCCTATTCCATTCCCGACCGTCTCCGTGACGGTTACGGCATAAATGACGATCTTGTAAGGAAAGCTTCCGAAGACGGAATAAAGCTGATCATAACCTGCGACAACGGTATTGCCGCCGCATCCCAGGTGAAGCTTGCATATGAACTCGGTATGAAGGTTATCGTCACAGATCATCACCAGGTTCCTTATTCAGAAGACGGAGATGTGAAAAAAGAGATCCTTCCCGAATGCGAAGCGGTCGTAGATCCCCACAGAGACGGAAGCAAATACCCTTATAAGGGCATCTGCGGTGCAATGGTCGCATATAAATTCATGACCGCACTTGCATCCCGCAGGAAGAGTGTGCAGCTTGATGAAGCCCTTGATGAATCCGTGCAGTTTGCCGCTCTCGGTACCGTGTGCGACGTGATGGAACTTACAGGCGAAAACAGGTATCTTGTACGCGAAGGAATAAAGAGGATCAAGACAACCGACAATACGGGTCTCAGGGCCCTTATGAGCGCAAATTCGCTCGATGCCTCGCGTATAGGCACGTATTCTCTTTCTTTTGTCATTGGACCTTCCATCAATTCAACCGGAAGGCTTGAGCAGGCGGGAAATTCCGTAAAGCTTCTTTTATCGGATGATTACGACGAATGCCTGAAGGAAGCGTCCCATATCAAGGATCTTAACGATCACAGGAAGAACATGACCGTTACCGGCCTTGAAACGGCCGTAAGGCTTATAGACGAAAAGAATATGCTCGACGATAAGATACTTATCGTCTTTCTTCCGGATGTTCACGAAAGCATTGCCGGGCTTGTTGCCGGAAAACTGAAGGAAAGCTATAACCGTCCCACGCTTGTTATCACAAGGGGAGAGGACGGACTCAAAGGCTCCGGAAGATCCATCCCCGCCTATAACATGTTTGAAAAGCTTTCGGAAGTAAAGGACCTCTTTACGAAATTCGGCGGTCACGCAATGGCTGCGGGCTTTTCGCTTGAGGAGAAGAATCTGGAAGAACTGTCCGAAAAGCTTAAGGCATCTGCGGGACTTACGGATGACGACCTTGTAAGGGAAGTCAGGTTTGATGCCTGCGTTCCGCTTGAATATGCTTCCGTACGGCTGGTAAAGGATATTGCAAAGCTTGAACCCGTCGGAGTCGGCAATCCGGGAGCGCTTTTTGCATGTCCCAAGGTTACGATATCCGGAATTTCCCGCATGGGAAAAGAAGGAAAATACGGTAATCTGACCGCACTTTCCGGAGGTAAGAGATTCAGGCTTATATATTTCGGTGATATGGATGCTTTTGAAGGCTATCTGAAAGAAAAATACGGTGAAAATACCGTCTCTGAATTGTGTGCCGGAAAGACACAAATTAACCTTGATATATGTTTTGAGGTCGGTTTAAACGAATTTCATGGAAACGAAAGCGTCGATTTTAAGATGAAATATTACCGATAAATGCGATAAATACGCGGTTTTTCAGGAAACTCAAAATTTGTTTATAGTTTCTTAATTAATTTTATTTTTTTTTAGTTGTTTTGACATATTTTTGACACAATTTTGCTTTAACATATGTATCAAGATAACTAATAAAGTTAGTTATTCTCCCCCCTCATAAGAAACGGAAAAGAGCATCGGTCACCCCGGTGCTCTTTTTCGTTGCACCCGGAACCGGAGTGTTTCCCGACTGTCATACGGACTGCCACTGACATAAATATCTCCTTACTGCGGCGCCAGGCGGAAATTCATATATCATACAATCCGAAGCTCATGCCGCAGGTGATTTGATTTACCGATTCGCTTATGGAATCGGAAAATCAAACACCAGGCGAGCGAATTTCTCGCAGGCGCCTTGACGTCGATATTTATGTCAGCGTCAGCCCTGAAATACAGGAAACATCTCATGTTCTCAGTCGTTGAGAGAAAGAGCCTTATGGGGTATAATATTTGAGCGGAGACATAGAGTTGGAAACAGGTGTTAAGTACGCTGATGTCTGTATAGATGTCAGCATCGAAAAACTCGATAAACCGTTCAGTTACCGGATACCGGAAAGGTTATCCGGTATTATTTGCGTGGGAAGCAGGGTAAGGATCCCTTTCGGCGCGGGAAATACCGAGAAAAAGGGCTATGTCATCGCGATAAAAGACGATACGGAATACGATCCGGACAAGGTTAAGGATATTCTTGGGCTTGTCGAAGGCAGTATGGGTGCAGAGGACAGAAGCTTTGAGATTGCTGCGTTCATAAAGAATACCTACGGCGGAACGCTTTCACAGGCTCTTAAGGCCGTTATCCCTGCCAAGGCCAAGGCAAAGCCCGTGGAGATCAGGACGCTTGTCAGAAAAATGGAGAAGGACGAGCTTCTTGCACTTGCAGCCGAGGCTCACAGGAAGAAGCAGAATGCCAAGGAAAACCTCCTTCGTGCACTTATCGAAAATGACAGGATTCCTTCATCCTGGATATCGGGAAAACTGAGGGTCAGCGGTGCCACGGTAAACGGTCTTATAAAATGCGGAGCGGCATATTACGAGACCTCATCCGAATACAGGAAGCCCACCGTTTCCGAGATGGAGAAAAAGAACGTATCCCTCAACGATGAACAGTCCGTGATCGTCAATGCGGTAAATAAGGATATCGAAGAGGGCAGGGCCGGAAGCTTTCTCATCCATGGCGTGACCGGAAGCGGCAAAACGGAAGTTTATTTAAGACTTGCCGAAAAATGCATCCTTCTGGGCAGGCAGGTTATCTTCCTGATACCGGAGATTGCCCTTACATATCAGACCCTTGCAAGATTTTATGCAAAATTCGGCGACAGAGTGAGCGTTCTTAACTCTTCGATGTCTGCCGGAGAGAAATTTGACCAGTGCGAAAGAGCAAGGAACAGGGATATCGATATCATAATCGGTCCCAGATCCGCGCTTTTTACGCCTTTTCCGAACATCGGACTCATCATAATGGACGAAGAGCATGAGTCCAGCTACAAATCGGAGAGCACTCCGAGGTATCATGCAAGAGAGGTTGCAAAAAAGCTCTGTGAATTATCGGGAGCAACCTTTGTAATGGGTTCGGCAACCCCTTCGCTTGAAAGCTACAGCGCCGCGACAGCCGGTGATATCACTCTTTTTAGGATGAAAGAGAGGGCTACGGGAGTAGGACTGCCCGAAACGGAGATAATCGACCTGAGGAAAGAGCTTTCAGGCGGTAACAGATCGATGTTCTCAAGGTCACTTAAGGCACATATGGACGAAACCCTGGCAAGAGGGGAGCAGATAATGCTCTTTTTGAACAGAAGGGGCTTTTCGGGCCAGGTATCCTGCAGGGAATGCGGCAAAGTCATCATGTGTCCGCATTGTGAAGTACCGATGTCCCTGCACGGGGGTTCAAAACTGGTCTGCCATTACTGCGGTGAGATCACGGACAAGCCCGCCGCCTGTCCTTCCTGCGGTTCATCCTATCTGGCAGCCATCAAGGCGGGAACGGAGCAGGTCGAGGAAAGAATCCTCAAGATGTATCCTCATGTAAAGGTCCTGCGTATGGACAAGGATACGACTGCAACCAAGGGGTCGTATGACAGGATCCTGTCTTCTTTTGCAAATGGAGAAGCTCAGATACTTATAGGAACACAGATGATAGTAAAGGGACATGATTTCCCGAATGTCACGCTTGTGGGAATACTTGCGGCGGATCTTTCACTCGGTGTACCGGATTACAGGGCTTCCGAAAGGACCTTCCAGCTTCTTGCACAGGCATGCGGAAGAGCGGGAAGGGGCGACAAGCCCGGCCTGAGCATAATCCAGACCTACCAGCCTGATCATTACGCCGTAAAATGCGCCGCGGCACAGGATTACGAGGCTTTCTATGAAGAGGAGATCGCATACCGTGAAGCGGCCGCGTATCCTCCCGCAACCCATATGCTCTGCATACAGCTGTTCGGACTTGATCAAAAGAAGACGGCTCTTCTTGCTGAAGAACTGTCAGATGTGATAAAGTCTAAAGGTCCGGTAAGGATACTGGGGCCCGCACCTGCCAATATAATGAAGGTCAAGGACTATTACAGGTACGTTCTGTATGTGAAAAATGCGGATTCCAAGCATCTTTCATCAATAAGAAGCGTATCTGAGGAATTTTTCAAAGATAAGGACATGGGGCAGATGTTCGTGCAGTTCGATCTTGATCCCATGAATCAGATTTAACGAGGTAAAAGAAATGGCACTCAGAAATATCAGAGAATTCGGCGATCCCGTTCTCAATAAGGTCTGCATCGAGGTCAAGGAGATGACTGAGCGCAATAAGCAGCTCATAGCCGATATGTTCGAGACCATGTATGATGCTAACGGCGTAGGTCTCGCAGCTCCCCAGGTGGGAGTTTTAAAGCGTATCGTGGTCATTGATACGACGGGTGAAGATCCCCTTGTTCTCATCAATCCCAGGATTGTTGAGCAGGACGGTGAACAGACCGGTTACGAGGGATGCCTGAGCCTCCCCGGAAAAACCGGCATAGTTACCAGACCCAATCATGTAAAGGCTGTTGCACTCGACAGGGATATGAACCCCATCGAGATCGAAGGTGAAGGACTTCTTGCAAGAGCCATCTGCCATGAGCTTGAGCATCTTGACGGCCATCTCTATACCGAAAAGCTTGAAGGCGAGCTTGTGGACACCGAATCCCTGGCGGATGACGATGACGAAGAAGAGATCACCGAAGAGGAGTGATTGACTGTGAAGATCTTATTTATGGGAACTCCGGATTTTGCAGCCGGAAGTCTTAAAAGTCTTATAGAAGCGGGTTATGAAATATCAGCTGTTATTACTCAGCCCGACAGGCCGAAAGGAAGGAGCGGTGCTCCCGTTTTTTCACCTGTGAAGGAAGTTGCCGTTGCTGCCGGCATTCCCGTGCTTCAGCCGGAAAGGATCAAAAGACCCGAAGAGACGGCAAAGCTTTTGGAGTATCCCGCAGATATTTATGTGGTCGCAGCTTTCGGCCAGATTCTTTCAAAGGAGATACTTGAACAGCCGAAATACGGATGCATCAATGTTCATGCTTCGCTTCTTCCGAAATACCGTGGTGCTTCCCCCATCCAGAGGGTCATCCTCGACGGTGAGAAGGAGACCGGAATCACCATCATGCAGATGAACGAGGGACTTGATACCGGGGATATTCTCTATCAGAAGAAGTATGAACTGGCTCCCGATGAGACCTTCGAAACACTCCACGACAGGCTTATGGATCTCGGAGGACAGGCTCTGCTGGAGGCATTGCCCCTTATTGAAGAGGGTAAAATAACTCCTGTTACCCAAGATGATTCATTAAGCTGTTATGCCCCTCTTATCAAAAAAGAAGACGGACTTATCGATTTTAAGAAGACTGCAGTACAGATCGATGCACAGATCCGGGCATTCAATCCCTGGCCCGGTGCATTCACCCGCCTTGAAGGAAAAACTCTCAAGATCTGGGAGGCATCGCTCTGTGAAAAGAGCGGTAAGCCCGGTGAGATCATAGACGTTGATAAGAATTCTTTTACCGTTGCATGTTCTGAAGGCTCGATCCGTGTAATGTCTCTTCAGGCTGAAGGAAAAAAGAGAATGGACACTTCTGCATTTCTTCTCGGCAAAAAGCTGAGCTGCGGAACCGTCCTCGGATAATCTAATATGGAAAATGTCAGATCAATTGCCCTGGATGCCCTGATGGAAGCAGAAGGCGCAAACGGCGGATACGGAAATTTAATAACCAGTGTTCTGAATAAATACGATTATCTTGACCGGCGTGATAAGGCGTTCATAAAGCTCCTTTTTGAAGGAACTGTCGAGCGCCGTATAACGCTGGATTTTATTTTGGACAGAAAATCTTCGGTCAAGACTCCGAAGATGAAACCCGTCATAAGGAATATCCTGAGGATGGGAGTGTACCAGATCCTGTTCACCGATGCTCCGGGTTATGCCGTCGTGAAAGAGTCGGTCAACCTTGCGGGCAAGAGAGGCTTTAAGGGACTGGGCGGATTTGTTAACGGAGTGCTCAGGGGTATCCTGAGGGAAGTGGAAGCATCCGGAGCTAAAGATAACGAGCGATATGAAATATTCCTTCCTAAGCCCGGTCAGTTCTCTCATGAGACATATCTCGGTATTAAATATTCCCTTCCCGGTGACATTGTGAATATCTTTGTTTCGGAATACGGTGACAGGGCCGAAAAGATCCTGAATGCAATGAGCGGGATCAGGGGTGTGTCTCTCAGGTTCAGAACCGGCCTCAGTGATGAGGAAAGAGAAGAGGCCGTAAATGCAATTAAAGAAACTGGCGTTATTTTAAAACAGGATCCGGAAGTGCTTTTTGTGTACCGGGCATTTCGCACCGGGGATATTAGAAGTCTTCCCGGATATGATGAGGGACTATTCAATGTTCAGGACGTCAGCTCATGCAAAGCGGTACTAGCCGCATGCATAAAAGAAGGCGATATAATACTCGACTGCTGCGCCGCACCCGGAGGTAAAACGATTCTTGCATCAGAACTTGCAAAATCATCCGGAAGGGTAACCTCATGTGATATTTCCGAAGCCAAGACCGGCATCATCCTCGAAAACATTGAAAGGCTGAAATGCGACAATGTTGATGTTCTGGTAAGGGATGCTTCCGTTCACCATCCGGAATCCGACGAAGCATTTGATGTCGTGATCCTGGATGTTCCCTGCAGCGGTCTCGGAGTCATGGGAAAGAAGCGTGACATCAAATATAATCTCACCGGAGAGGGACTGGATTCTCTTATCGGACTTCAGAGAAGGATAATAGATGCATGCGTTCCATATGTCAAAAAGGGCGGAACGCTGCTTTACTCAACCTGTACGATCAGACGTGCCGAGAATGAAGAACAAGTGTTATACATAACCGATAACTATGATTATGAAACTGTCGGTTCTCCTGTTCAGCTCCTTCCCGATGAAGCTGAACAGGATGGATTTTTCTACTGCGTCCTAAGAAGAAAAGGATAAGACGGGGGGACGGTTTCGCTGTTTTGCCCCGCTCTGCAGGTTCGCCTTAAAGTATTATGAAAGATATAAAATCGCTTACACTTTCACAATTAAAGGATGAGATGACCCGGCTCGGAGAGAAGCCTTTCCGCGCCGGACAGGTTTATAAATGGCTCCATGTGAAGCTTGTAAGTTCTTTCGCGGAGATGACGGATCTTTCCGCAGCACTCAGGGATAAACTTTCCGCGGAGTATGAGATCACCGATCTTAAACAGCTCGAGGTACAGGTATCGAAGGATGACGGAACGAGAAAATATCTTTTCGAGCTCGCCGACGGAAATACGGTTGAAAGTGTCCTGATGAGATATCACCACGGAAATTCCGTCTGCATTTCTTCCCAGGTAGGCTGCAGGATGGGCTGCAGGTTCTGTGCATCGACCATCGGAGGATGCATCAGAAGCCTTGAGCCTTCCGAGATGCTTGACCAGATATATAAGATAACAAACGATATTAATGAAAGAGTATCAAATGTTGTCGTAATGGGAATGGGAGAACCGCTTGATAATTTTGATAATCTCATCCGTTTCATAACGTTGGTTACCGATGAGAACGGTCTGAACATCTCCCAGAGAAATATCACCGTATCGACCTGCGGACTTGTACCCGAAATAAGAAAGCTTGCCGATCTGCATCTTTCGATAACATTAGCTATTTCATTACATGCGGGAACCGACGAAAAGAGAAGATCCCTCTTGCCGATCGCAAATAAGTATTCTCTTTCCGAGCTCATGGATGCCTGCTCATATTATTTTAAGGAAACCGGAAGAAGGCTTACCTTTGAATACAGTCTTATAGCGGGAGTCAATGATACACCTGCTGATGCCGATGAGATAGCCTCTCTTGCAAGAAAAGTTTCAGCCCATGTAAATCTTATCCCGGTCAATCCCGTTACCGAGACCGGATTTAAACCGACATCCGGCAAGGATACCAACGCCTTTAAGCAGGCTCTGGAAAAAAGGGGCGTAAATTCGACCGTCAGACGCGAGATGGGACGCGATATCGACGGTGCCTGCGGACAGCTCAGAAAACGTATGTCGGAAAAATGAATATGTGTTCGGGGGGATGCCTCAGGCTCCCTCTTATTTATTTGATTTATACCCTGAATAATGGTAAAATCTACCCGCTATGGGCATTTATCCCATAAGCGTTAAAGGACAAAAAAGGTGCTTAAAGTATTTTCTTGTTCCGATACGGGACGCATGAGAAAAAACAATCAGGACTGTGTTTACACCTCTGACCTTCCGATGGGCGACCTTCTTAATGTATTTATCGTCGCGGACGGTATGGGTGGACATGCAGCGGGGGAGATGGCTTCACGCACGGCGGTCAATACCATGATCGACAACATCAAAGCCTCGAATGAGAGCAATCCTTCGATATCCCTCAAGAATGCGGTACTGAAAGCCAACAAGGCCGTTTTCGAACTGTCGGTGGAGGAGACGATCGCCGAGGGGATGGGAACGACCGTTGTGGCCTGCACTTTTATAGAGAACGTTGTCCAGGCGGTCAATGTGGGTGACAGCAGGATGTATGTCATCACCCCCAGGGACATAAAACAGATCACGGTTGATCATTCGCTTGTTGAAGAGATGATCCGCAGGGGCGGTCTTACAAGGGAAAAAGCAAGATCCCATCCGGAAAAGAACGTGATCACAAGGGCTGTCGGCATCAAACCCGACGTCGAACCCGATATCTACACCCATATATTGGAAAGCGGTGATACGGTCATGCTCTGCACCGACGGACTCACCAACATGGTCACGGATGACAGGATAAGGCAGATAATCAGCGGTTCACCCGATGTGGCATCAGCTGCGGAAAAACTTATTAACGAAGCAAATGAGAACGGCGGACTCGATAACATTTCCGTAGTGCTCATCAGATATGAGGAAAATTAAGTCATGGTCAAGATCGGAATGACAATCGCAGACCGCTACGAGATACTTGAGAAGATCGGTACCGGCGGAATGGCCGATGTATATAAGGCTGTCGATAACAAGCTTTCCAGAAATGTGGCAGTCAAGGTGCTCAAGCAGGAATTTTCGGAGAACGAGAATTTCGTTTCCAAGTTCCGTGTAGAGGCCCAGGCAGCTGCGGGACTGATGCATCCCAATGTGGTAAATGTCTATGATGTAGGCGAAGAAGCCGACATCTACTACATTGTAATGGAGCTTGTCGAGGGTATCACTCTCAAGAAGTACATTGAAAAGAAGGCACGTCTTTCTTTTGAAGAAGCCGTCAGCATCGCTATCCAGGTAGGTATGGGTATCGAGGCGGCTCATGAAAAGCATATCATCCACAGGGATATCAAGCCCCAGAATATCATCATTTCCCTTGCGGGCAAGGTTAAGGTGACCGATTTCGGTATCGCAAAGGCCGCTACCAGCAACACCATAACCTCCAACGTAATGGGATCTGTTCATTATACTTCCCCCGAGCAGGCAAGAGGCGGTTACTCCGATGAAAAGAGTGATATCTACTCACTCGGTGTCACCATGTTTGAAATGCTCACGGGAAGAGTTCCTTTCAACGGTGAGACAACCGTTGCCATCGCCATCAAGCATATCCAGGAGCCCATGCCTTCTCCCAGGGATTTCGTTCCCGAGATTCCCTATTCACTCGAAGACATAGTCCTTAAGTGCTGTGAAAAATCTCCCGACCGCAGATATCAGAATATGCAGGAGCTTGTTGAGGATCTCAAACAGTGCCTGCTTACTCCCGATGCCGATTTCGTAGTCCGCTCAGGCATTGAGAACGAAAGTACCAGGGCCGTGACTGACGAAGAGATGGAAGAGATCAAGAACAGCACTGCGGATTACGGCGATTATTATCCCGAAGAGATCTCTAATACCGCTCAGATGAGACTTGCCGAAAGCGAATACTACGGCGATGAAGAAGATGATGACGAGGGTATGGGACATCGCTCCGGCGATTATGACGGGCCTTCCAGGATGGAAAAGATCACCACAGCTCTTTCAATCCTTGCCGGCATCGTTATCGTGATGATCATAATCTTCCTCGCGGTCAAGATCATCGGAAACAGGATGGATTCGAGCGGTGACAGCGGCGAGGGCGGAAGCAATGTCGTTATCAACGATCAAGGTCAGGGAACCGTTGAAGTAAAAGAAGTAATTATGCCCTCTGTTGTGGGCTCAGATATCGAAAGTGCCAAGAATGCGCTTGTTGCACTCGGCATCAATCCTCTTGTTGATTTCCAGGAATCCGAGACCATCGCTTCCGGAATAGTCATAAGCTGTGATGTCGAAGCGGGAACAACCATCATATCCGGAACCAATGTCAATCTGCTCGTAAGTTCCGGAACCGATTCGGTTGAAATGCCCGACGTTGTCGGAAAGACCATTACCGAAGCAAAGCTCACTCTCGAACTCAGCGGATTTACCGTAAATCTTGATGAGGCAAGCTCCGACGAAGTGCCTCAGGGCTATGTCATCTCCACCAATCCCGAAGCCGGTGTCATGGCGGCAAAGGGAGTTTCCGTCACAGTCACAGTCAGTGTCGGTGCGACGGACGTCAAAGTAAGGGTTCCCCGTATCATCGGTATGGACGAAGCCGATGCAACCGTTACCTGTATCGAGAACGAACTCAGTATCGGCAGGATCACCTATGTTCCTTCGGCGGATATTCCCGAAGGAATGGTATGTTCACAGTCCCTTGCAGAGGGCACATATGTAAGCGAAGGAGCCGTGATCGATTTCGAAGTCAGCTCGGGTCCCGAGAAGCATACCTATAAGTGCAATCTCAATGTTTCCGCACCTTCATCGACCGAGGCTCCGGATTACCTTCCCGGTACGGAGGTTAAGTTAAGACTGGTAGGTTCCGACGGCAAAGTGCTTTTGGATCAGACTACCAGAGAATTCCCTTACACATCGAATTTCTATGGTATAGGATGTCCTTCGGGAATACTTACGATTACTTATACCGCAAATACAGAAACTGTTGATGAAAACGGACAGACAGTTCACGGAACTGTAGAGAAATCCTTCACAAGAGAGATCATTTTCACGCAGGAAGATACTTGATGGATTCCGTTAAGGGCAAGATAATCAAAGGCATCGGAGGCTTCTACTATGTAGCCTCGGGTTCGAATGTATATGAATGCAGAGCAAAAGGGGCTTTCCGAAAGGAAGGCCTCAAGCCGCTTGTAGGGGATGATTGCATGATAGATGTGATCGATCCCGATAAGAATATCGGTAATGTTTCGGAGATCCTTCCAAGGAAGAATTCTCTTTTCAGACCGGAAGTAGCAAATGTTGATATGATACTTATCATATTTGCAGTGAAAGATCCGGATCCATCTCTTAATCTGTTAGATAGATTCCTTATTAATCTTGAAAAAGAAAAACTGCCCTGTGTCATCGCTTTCAACAAGGAAGACATTGATACCGATTCGCTCGGATCGGAGTTCGTGTCGGTCTACGGAAAAGCGGGATATGATGCGAGGCTCATAAGTGCGAGGACAGGAGAGGGTTTCGAAGAGCTTGAAAGAATCCTTAAAGGAAAGACCACAGCCCTTGCCGGACCGAGCGGAGCGGGCAAATCATCTACGATAAACAGACTCTTCGGAAAAGAGATATCGGAAACCGGAGAGATAAGCAAAAAGATAAGCAGAGGAAAGAACACCACGAGACATTCCGAGCTGTTCATGATCTCCGAGGACACATACATCTGTGACACACCGGGATTTACGAGCTTTGAAAACAGGGATGTGACTGAAGAAAACCTCTGGACCTTTTATCCCGAATTTGCAAAATTCGAAAAAGACTGCAGATTTGCGGGATGCTCACATGTTTATGAAAATGACTGCGGTATCAAGTCGGGCGTGGAGAACGGGGAAATCCCACGCATCAGATATGAGAATTACTGCAGGATATATGAGGAACTGGCTTCAAGGAAAAAATACTGATCTTTTTCAAAACAGGAGGTACACCTATGAAGATCTATGTCAACGTTAATGCTGCCCGTGGGGGAAACGGCAGCAAAGAGTCTCCTTTCAAAGCCATTCAGGATGCGGCAAACATCGCCGTTGCCGGAGATGAAGTCATCGTTGCTCCCGGAATCTACAGGGAGTATGTAAATCCCAAAAATGCAGGACGTGAAGATGCAAGGATAACCTACACATCGGAGAAGCCTTTAAAGGCGGTGATCACCGGTGCGGAGGTTGCTTGCGATTGGAAAAAATTCAAAGGCTCGACCTATGTCACAAGGATCGACAATACAGTATTCGGTGCTTACAACCCCTACATTCAGGAGGTTGAAGGAGACTGGTATTTTGCCGACAACCATATGCATACCGGTAACGTGTTCCTTAACGACCGCATGATGTATGAGACAGGCACCCTTCAGGAATGCCTTGACGGCAAGGTATACGAAAGAAGCTGGGAGCCTGAGTTTTCCGTTTACAAGTGGTACTGTGAGCAGGATAAAAAGACAAATGAGACCGTCATCTATGCGAACTTCAAGGATAAGGATCCCAAGAAGGAGAAGGTGGAGATCACTGTCCGCAGAAACTGCTTCATGCCCACCGAAAAGTACAGAAGCTATATTACACTTTCCGGATTCACCGTATGTAAGGCAGCAACCACATGGGCTCCTCCCGCAGCTTTCCAGGACGGAATGATCGGCGCACACTGGTCAAAGGGCTGGATCATCGAAGACTGCGATGTCTACGGATCTAAGTGCTGCGGTATTTCCTTCGGTAACTATTCCCAGGAAAACAACGACAATTACTTCTTCCATAAGCATGTAAAAAGTCCCACCCAGATGGAGAGGGATGCCGTATGCCGTGCACAGTATGACGGCTGGACCAAGGAGACCGTCGGCGGACATATCGTAAGAAGATGTCATATACATAACTGTGAGCAGACCGGTATCGTAGGAAGAATGGGATGCGTATTCTCTGTCATCGAGGATAACCACATCCATCACATCAACAATATGCAGCAGCTCGGAGGAGCGGAAATTGCCGGTATCAAGTTCCATGCGGCCATTGACGTTATCTTCCGCAGGAATCACATACATCACTGCTGGATGGGAATCTGGTGCGACTGGCAGGCACAGGGAACACGTATCACTCAGAACTTCCTGCATGATAACTGCTTCCCGGATTTCATCAAAGCCGGTCCCGACCGTTTCGACCAGGATCTCTTTGTTGAAGTAGGCCACGGTCCCACACTTATTGACAACAACATACTTCTTTCACCCTGCTCGCTCCGTATAGCAACCCAGGGTGTTGCGATGGTTCACAACCTTATCTGCGGTTCGTTCGTTATGGTTGGAAGCGGAGTCGATTCGGTCATCAACGGTCAGCGTGAGCCCCGCTATACTCCTTACCACATCGCTCACCGCACCGAGGTTCTCGGCTTCATGACCATACTTCACGGTGATGACAGATTCTATAACAATATCTTCATCCAGAACACTCCGATCAGAAAGGATTACCTCAAGGGATGGGATCCCAAGCGTGAGCCTACCAATCTTGAAGTCGGAACACATGTATGGAATGATTATCCCCTCTATGAGGACTGGATCGAGCTCTTCGATATCGGCAAGCGCCGTCCCGACATGGGCAAGCTTGCGACCGGTCATTTCGGACATCTCCCTGTCTGGATCCACGGAAACGCATACTTTAACGGCGCCGGAGCATTCAAGCATGAGAAGGATCATCTCGTTGACAAGAAGACCAAGGCATACGTAAAGCTTGAGGATAAGAAGGGCAAGTATTCACTTAAGACCAATGTTTTCGATCTTGTTAAGGACTTCAAGGTTCATATGATCGATACCGAAACCCTCGGAAAAGCATTCGAGCCCGAAGAGTATTATGAGAATCCGGACGGAACACCCATCACCTTCAATACCGATTATTTCGGCAATAAGAGGGGACTTAAGGTCATACCCGGACCGTTCGCAAAGGATCAGCTTTCAGACGGGATCGTTTGGGAAGATAAATAATTAATCAGGAGATTTTTATGGCACACATTGTTGTAAACACGAAAAAGAGCAAGGGCACCGTTAACAAGAACATCTACGGACAGTTCGCAGAGCATCTCGGAAGATGCATCTATGAAGGCGTATTTGTCAAGGAAGAGGAAGGTATACCCAATGTTAACGGCATGAGGACCGATGTCGTAAACGCACTTAAGAACATCAAGGTTCCCGTCATCAGATGGCCCGGCGGATGCTTCGCCGACACTTATCACTGGATGGACGGAATCGGTCCCGCCGAAAAAAGAAAGAAGATCGTTAATACCAACTGGGGCGGAGTTACCGAGGACAATTCCTTCGGAACACATGAATTCCTCGAACTCTGCAGACAGGTCGGTGCGGATCCTTATATCTGCGGAAATGTCGGCTCCGGAACCGTTCAGGAGATGAGCGACTGGGTTGAGTACTGCAATATGGGCGGTGTATCACCCATGGCGGATCTCCGCAGACAGAACGGACATGAAGAGCCCTGGAACGTTAAATACTGGGGAATCGGAAACGAGAACTGGGGATGCGGCGGAAACATGACTCCCGAGTATTATGCGGATGAGTGCAAGAGGTATTCCACCTTTGTAAGAAATTACGATAACGATCATCCCGTTTACAAGATCGCATGCGGTGCAAATGCCGACGATCTTAACTGGGCAAAGGTTGTTGCCGAGAAAGCCGGACAGTTCGTGGATGCTCTTTCACTCCACTATTACACCGTTACCGGTCCCGACTGGGTCAACAAGAATAAGGCAACCGAATTTTCAAAAAGCGATTATTTCGAGACTGTCAAAAAGACTCTCAGACTCGGCGAGATCATGGATGAGAACATCGCCGTACTTAAGAGGGCATCAAAGGACGATCATCAGCTCAAGCTCATTGTTGATGAGTGGGGTAACTGGTTCCAGGTCGAGCCCGGAACAAATCCCGGTTTCCTTTACCAGCAGAATACGATCCGTGACGCGGTCGTGGCAGGTCTTAACCTGAATATGTTTAATGACAGATGCGATACCGTCGTAATGGCAAATATCGCGCAGATGATCAATGTTCTCCAGGCAATGATCCTCACCGACGGACCCAAGATGATCCTTACACCTACCTACCATGTATATGACCTTTTCAAAGATCATATGGATGCGCGTCATGTTGAGAGCTATGCCGAGACCGAGGACCTTAAGGACGGAGATTACGAGATCCCTTCACTTTCCGTTTCATCCAGCGAAAAAGAAGGAAAGCTCTGCATCACCGTCGTCAATACCGATCCGGATAAAGAGGCTGATATCGATATCATTGTCGGCGGCGTAAAGGTAAGCGGTGCAGCTGCAAGGACGGTTGCGGGTGACCTCACCGCACACAACACCTTCGATAAGCCCGATACCGTAAGCATCAGGGAAATCGCAGCTGAAGTTACCGACGGCGGCGCGGGCATCAAGGTCAAGCTTCCCGCAAGCAGCGTAACCTCCATCATTGCAACAGAAATGTAAGTGAACAGGGGGACGGTTCCTCCGTTCACCTGTGAAATCAACATTAAAAGCGGCAGGGCACAGGGTTCTGCCGCTTTTGATTTGGTTTTGCCGCCTTTTGGGTTTATAATCGAGACATGCAGACGGAATATGCATTACTCTACGCGGAAATTAATACTTTCTCACTGATTCTCATTGCGGTCGTTCTCCGTAAGACAATGGGTCTTTCGAAGATGGTCGCACAGAGAAATTTTGCCATGTCCATAATCGCGGAGATGGTCTTTTTCATATCCGATACGGTATTTGTCCTGATCAATGAGGGAATGATCGATCTCGGGTCCTTTACAGGAGCGGCGAAGCTTCTGTGCAAGGAGCTATATTTCTTTTCAACGGTGCTCATGTGCTTTTTCTGGTTCCTGTATTTCGAATATCTTCGTGACTCGGAACTTGTTAAGACTCCCTTTAAGATAAGACTGGCATCCGCCATAATGTGGATCCTGACGGTGCTCCTGATCGCCAATCTTTTCGGCGGTTTCCTTTTCTATGTTGATAAGAGCGGTGATTACCACAGGGGACCGCTATTCATACTCACATATGTATTCTCGTATATTTACGTCATCGTTGCTTTTTCCCATACTCTCATCACCTGGTTTAAGAAGTCCGATGCCGCCAACCGCAAGCTGCTTCTCCTTCTTTTGCTGTTTCCGATAGCACCGGGCGGAGCGGGTATACTTCAGTTCATTTATCCCAGATATCCGATAGCATGCGGGGTTCTTGCCCTCGCAACGCTTCTTTTGTACCTCAACTGGATAGACCAGCTTATTTCGCTCGATCCTCTTACCGGCCTGAACAACAGAAACCAGATGATGCACTATTATCAGCAATGGACGAAGAATCGTTCAGAGGGAAGCACATTATACCTGCTGATGATCGATGCCAATAAGTTTAAGTCCATCAACGACAACTATGGTCATATTCAGGGTGATAAGGCACTTAAGAATATCGCCGATGCCCTGAGACTCGGATGCAGGGAACTTCCCAAGAGAGCGAATATCTCAAGGTACGGCGGAGATGAATTCGCGATAATGTTCGAATCCGACGGAAGGGAAGAGTGCGAAAAGCTCAAAACCAGGATCAAGGAAAAACTGGCTGAGATCAATGAACGCACAAAGGTTCCCTTTGAACTGACCGTGAGCATCGGCATCGCTTCGTCATCGGGTTCACTTTCCCTCAAGCAGCTCATCGATGATGCCGACGAGGATATGTACGAGGAAAAGAAAAACGTCGGCGGACGCTGATTTATTGAACGTTCTTCCCGAGACCCGCACAGATCCGGTGACAGCCGGGGCAGTTTTGTGACTATGGAAAAATGTAAGCTCTGCCTGATCCGCGATATGGCGGAAAAGGCCGATATTTATGAATATGTGAAAAAAACGAGGGCCATGCTTCCCGAGGGGGAAAGGGCCTCGGATGAACTCTATGAAGAGCGTCTGGGCGTCTGCATGGCTTGTGACAGCCTTCTTTCGGGCACCTGCCGTAAATGCGGATGCTATGTCGAGATAAGGGCCGCTTCCAAGGCTTCCGGATGCCCTGTCGGAAGGTGGTAAAACACCGGAACCGTCCCCCTGTTTTAAATCTGTCGAAAATGCCCGAAAAAATGGCGAAAATTCAGGAAATATGGTAAAATACTCCTGTTATGGACATAACCGTCGACGGGCTGAAAATATCATATAAATTCACCGGGTCCGGTGAGACCACAGCGGTCATTTTACAGGGGTGGGCTACTTCCTATCCTCTCTATGATGTTGTTGCCTCTTGCCTTACTTCAAAATACCGTGTTCTTCAGTTCGATCTTCCCGGTTTCGGTTCCAGCCAGGAGCCTCCCGAGAGCTGGACAGTCGATCAGTTCACCGACTTTTTCGTAAAGCTCATGGAAGCGCTTGAGATAAAGAAGACGGTTCTTATAGGTCATTCATACGGCGGACGTATGATCATCAAGCTTGTCGCCAGGGAAAATATCCCTTTTGAGATTGAAAATATAGTCCTTATCGATTCTGCCGGCGTTATGCCGAGGCGCAGCTTTAAGCAGAAGGCTAAGGTTTTCAGATACAAGATCCTCAAAAAGATCTTATATTTCAAACCGGTCTATCTTATGTTCTCGGAACTCATCGAGCTCTGGAAGTCCACCCAGGGTTCCGAGGATTACCGCAATGCAAGTCCCATAATGAAGGGCTGTCTTGTCAAGGCGGTCAACGAAGATCTCACGCATCTTTTTGAAAAGAATAAATATGACACATTGCTTATCTGGGGTGACAAGGATGATGCCACTCCCTTAAGTGATGCAAAGATTATGGAAAAGCTTATGCCTTCCGCAGGCCTTGCGGTTATACCGGGCGGAGGCCATTTTTCCTTTGCCGAAAATGTTCCCATGTTTACGGGAATAATGAAAGCCAATTTTGGGATTGAGTAAATGCAGGGTTCGGATATCTTAAACAGCACATGGTTCTGGGGCAGCGTTATATTGTCGCTTGCCTTTATCGTGCTCGCCGCATGGGCTTTTATCGAAACCCTCAGATTCAATCTCCATATGCTCCAGCTGAACGGCTATGACAACGAAGAGCATGCCCACTGGCTTAAGAACAACCGAGGAAAGCAGAGACAGCTGATCTTCCTTCTGATCTGTGCGGTTATGATGGGAATATATTCAGCTCCCGTGACAGCAGTCATCAGCATTCTTTTCCTTATACTCGACATCAGGATATACCTGTTCCTGAAGTCGGTATTTACGAAAAAGAAACTGGTCATGACCACAAGGGCTAAGAGACTTGTTTTCACTTCAAGCCTTCTGTTTGTCATCATAACAGCGATCGGTGTGGTCATGGAAAACTGTCTGCACTTTGTCGGCGGAATGGCCATGGCGCTTCTCGGCATATACCTGACGCCGTACATCCTGATGCTTGCAAACATTCTGAACCGTCCCGCCGAGAAAGCGGTAAGGCAGTATTACATAAACGATGCGAAGAGGATATTAAACGAGAATCCGCATATCAGGATAATCGGTATCACCGGAAGCTACGGCAAGACTTCGCTCAAGTTCTACCTGAACACTCTGCTCTCTGTTAAATACAACGTCCTCGTCACACCGGAAAGCTACAACACTCCGATGGGAGTTGTTAAGACGATAAGAGAGAAGATGAAGAGCACCCATGAGATATTTGTATGTGAGATGGGTGCACGCAAAGTCGGAGAGATCAAGGAGATCTGCGACATAGTCCATCCCCGCGACGGACTCATCACTTCGATCGGTCCCCAGCATCTCGAGACCTTCTTCAACATGGACAATATCGTTAAGACCAAGTTTGAACTCGGAGATGCACTTCCGGAGGACGGACTTCTTTTCCTGAACGGTGATAACGAATACATAACCGGTAACGCGGGAAATTATAAGAACACCGTAATGTACGGTGCGGGTGAAGCGAACGGTTACAGGACCGAGAATGTAAGTGTATCCGATATGGGTACGACATTTACCGTTATCGCTCCTGACGGTGAAAAAGAAGAATTCACGACCAGGCTTATCGGCGGTCATAACGTCATAAATGTACTCGGAGCGATCGCGGTGGCACATGCTTACGGAATTCCTCTTTCGGATCTCAAAATCCCCGTAAGAAGACTTCAGCCTGCGGAACACAGGCTCCAGCTCCTTGACCGCGGAACCGTTACCGTCATTGACGATACCTTTAACTCGAATCCGATAGGATCGAAAGCCGCTGTTGAGATGCTTGCTCTTTTTGACGGAACCAAGATCCTTATCACTCCCGGAATGGTCGAACTCGGTGAAAAGGAAGAAGAGTACAATTTCAAGTTCGGTACCTATGCGGCTGACTGCTGCGATTACATATTCCTTGTCGGTGTAAAGAGAACAAAGCCTATATACGACGGAGTTCTTTCAAAGGGCTTCGACAAGAGCAGGGTTAAAGCGGTAGATACTCTGCAGGATGCGATGAACCTTGCAAACGCACTCAAGACGGAAAAGAAGAAATACATTCTGCTCGAAAACGACCTTCCCGATAACTATTAAGGAGATGTCATATGAAAGGACTTGAGAATAAGACTGTATTTGCAAAAGTAGTACTGATCATAGCGGCAGCAGTTGCCGTTATAGAATTTATTGTGTCCTCGGTTTCGATGTACAAGGTATATCATCCTATTGGTATTGTTAATTTTTTTGATAACTATTTCCCGAATAAGATCGATGGGATCATCCTAATGACCTTAATGATCATTAATATCGTCTTTCCGCTTGTCATTACCCTTTTCTGGGTCTTGTTCATAGCGATGGGGAAGGAAAATTTTAAGGTTCCCGTTATTGTCACGTTTGTATATGTTTCATTCAGGCTTCTTCGCGGATGTTACTTATCCTTGAGGGCCAATTGCGGACTGATACAGCTGATCAGGGAAAACATTATCCAGGTTCTGATCTTTACTGCATGGCTGATGCTTCTGATAGGAGTAGGGCAGGTGCACAGACTTATTTTTTCGATCCTTAGGGGAATCGTCATTGCCTATCATCTGTTCGGAGATCTGCGCTGGGAATTTTACACCATAAAAGAGATGACCGCAGGAAACCTGTATCCGGCTGAACATGCTTGGTTCCTTATCAGTATTTTAGAATTATTCTTCATGGTTGTATTTGTACTCTGGATATTAAAGCCGGAGCTGTTTGAGAAAAAATCGGAAAGTAAAGGAATGTAAATATGAAGACCAGGATCGCACTGATGTATGGCGGAAGAAGTGTGGAGCATGAGGTATCGGTAATATCCGGTATCCAGGCTTATATGGCGATAGACAAGGAAAAGTATGACATCACTCCCGTCTATCTGACCAAGAATAACGAGATGTATGTCGGAGAGGATATCGGAAAGATCGAAAGCTACCGTGATATCCCCGCGCTCCTTAACAGATCGACACGTGTCATCATGATAAATGAGGGCGACGGAGTTCATATGGTCAGCCATAAGGCAGGCCTCTTCGGTAAAAAGACGGACATCCCCGTTGACCTTGCGTTCCCCATTGTTCACGGAACAAATGTCGAGGACGGTGCACTTCAGGGTTATTTCAAGACACTAGGTCTTCCTTTTGTCGGATGTGATGTTACCGCTTCAGCAGTCGGAATGGACAAGTATGTACAGAAGGCAGTGCTCAAGGATAACGGTATTCCCGTACTCGACAGCTTCATCTACACGATGGCTGATTACGAGAAGATGGAAAGCCTGATGGACGATATCGAAAAGAATATCGGTTATCCCGTGATCGTCAAGCCCTTCAACGCAGGCTCCAGTGTAGGTATCACCGTTGCAAAGGACAGATCTGAGCTGTCAAAGGCGATCGACGAAGCATATTCATACGCAAGAAAGATAATCGCAGAACATGCGATCACAAAGCTCCGAGAGATCAACTGTGCTGTGCTCGGTGACGAGAATGTCGCGGAAGCTTCCGAGATTGAAGAGCCTCTCCACAGCAAGGACATCCTCAGTTATGAGGACAAGTATTGCTCGGGCGGCGGAAAGAAGACCGGTTCATCACAGGGTATGGCGGGAGTTTCGAGAAAGATTCCCGCAGAGGTTTCTCCCGAGATGAGGGAGGAGATCAGAAGCATTGCCGTCAAGTCATTCCAAAAACTCGGCTGTAACGGCGTTGCAAGAATAGACTTCATGATAGATGAAGAGACCGGCAAGTTCTACTATAACGAGATCAATACCATTCCCGGTTCACTCGCTTTCTATCTCTGGGAAGCACTCGGAATGAAGTACAAAGAGCAGCTCGACAGGATGATAGAACTCGCACTCAAGCGTGTACGCGAGGAAGCTGCGGTTACGTATTCTTTTGACACAAATATCCTGAGCGGTGCGGTACTCGGCGGAAAGCAGGCCGGCAAACTAGGTTGATGAGGGAAAACGGAGAATAACACATGCACAGAGACAACAGTTTTGACAATGTACATGTTCTCGGAAGGGGAACAAAGCGCGACGGTTATCTTGATCTGATCTGGACCGCAAGCGGTCTTGAATTTGATATGAACGCTTCCGAACTCGGTATTGCCATAAAAGGCGGGTCGTCGGTCAACCTGCCCTGGATCAGCGTCTGCTTGGACGGAAAATGGCTTGCAAGAATTCCGGTGCAGGAAGGAGCAAGCAGGATCACATTGTTCAGGGGAATGGACCCGTCTGTAAAGCACAGGGTAAGGATCATCAAGGATTTCCAGGCCGATGTCGATGCTCATGAGAATTCTCTCAAGATCACTGAGCTTTTCTATGAGGGAAGAATATGCAAGCCCGAAGAAAAGAAGTACAGGATCGAATTTGTCGGTGACAGCATTACGAGCGGCGAAGGAATACTCGGCGCCCACGAAGAACTTGACTGGGTACCCGCATATTTCAGTTCCGTAAGAAATTATGCGGTCATGACTGCCGATGCGCTGGATGCCGATTTCAGGCTTATATCGCAGAGCGGCTGGGGCATTGTGTGCGGATATGATAACGATCCTTCAAAGAGAGTTCCCGCGATCTATGACAGCCTTAATGCAAGGATGAATGTAGAGGATTATGATAACGCAAGCTGGAAAACCGATGCGGTTGTCATCAATCTCGGAACCAATGACGGTGGAGCATTTGACAGCATGCCTTTCACCGATCCTAAGGACGGAAAGGTTTATAAGAATAAAAAGCTCGCGGACGGAAGCTACGATCCCGAGTCACTTGCAAGAATCGAAAAAGGAATAAAGGATTTTCTAAAGCATCTGAGAGAAAGAAATCCCGAAGCTCACCTTCTGTGGGTGTTCGGAATGCTCGGATGGGGACTTGCGGATACCGTAGAAAAAGCCGTGTCATCCTACATTGATGAAACCGGTGATAAGAATGCCGCATTCCTTAAGCTCGAGGAAGCAAAGGGTGAAGCATTCGGATCAAGAGGTCACCCCGGTTACGAAAATCATAAAGCCGCATCTGAAAAGATTACAGAACATCTTAAGACGGTTTTGAAATAAATGTAATGTTGAGGAGAGAAAAATGAGTTATTCGGAACTGCAGAACGGAAGCGATATAAGAGGTATCGCTCTTGAAAATGAAACGGGAGAGAAGGTCAATCTTACCGATAAGGCTGCATGCGATCTTGCTGCGGCATTCGTAAAATGGATCTCTGAAAAGTCAGGCAAAACAGATATAAGGATCGCAATAGGACGTGATTCAAGACTTACAGGCGAATCACTTCTTGCAGCATCTGCAAAGGGAATAATCTCGGAGAACGGAAAAGCATTCGACCTCGGACTTGCATCAACTCCCGCGATGTTCATGTCGACCGTGCTCGGTGACAAACCCTATGACGGAAGCATTATGATCACCGCAAGCCACCTTCCCTGGTACAGGAACGGAATGAAGTTCTTTATCGCAAGGGGCGGACTTGAGAAAAATGAGATAAAGGAGATCGCAGCGATAGCGGACGGCATTGCTGCGGACGGAAGAGAGAGCAAAGATTATCCCGCTCCCGAAAAGGCTTCATTCATGGATACCTACACAGGTTATCTCAGAGGTAAGATCATTGACGGCTGTGCAAAGGGTGAAAAGCCTCTCGAAGGACTTCACATAGTGGTCGATGCCGGAAACGGTGCGGGCGGATTCTTTGTAAGGGATGTTCTCGAAAAGCTCGGTGCCGATACCGCCGGAAGCCAGTTCCTTGAGCCCGACGGACATTTCCCCAACCACATTCCAAATCCCGAGAACAAGGATGCAGCAGAGGCTATAAAGGTTGCGACCGTCAATTCAAAAGCGGATCTCGGAATCATATTCGATACCGATGTAGACAGGGCAGGTGCGGTTCTTCCCGACGGAAAGACACTCACAAGAAACGATCTTATCGCTGCACTTGCATCAATTGCACTTAATTCAAATCCGGGAACCACGATCGTTACCGACTCCGTTACCAGCGACGGACTTGCAAGATTTATCAAGGCCAAGGGCGGCGTCCACAAGAGATTCAAGAGAGGATACCGTAACGTTATCGACGAAGCCATAAGGCTCAATGAATCCGGTGTTGATTCACAGCTTGCGATCGAGACCAGCGGACACGGTGCTTTCAAGGAGAATTACTTCCTCGACGACGGCGCATACCTGATGGTCAAGCTCCTTATCGAAATGGGTAAGGGTAATAATATAGCATCTCTCATTAACGGACTCGAAGAGCCTGCGGAAAGCGTCGAACTCAGATTCCATGTTGGAGACGTACCCGATCTTCAGGCAAACGGAGACCGCATCCTTAAAGTTCTCGAAGATGCGGCTTCCTCGGTCGAAGGATGGAGTCTTGAAAAAGAAAACTATGAGGGCGTCAGGGTCAACTGTGACGAAACTCACGGAAACGGATGGCTTCTTCTCAGAAAATCACTTCACGAGCCCATCATGCCACTCAATATCGAAAGCGATACAAAAGGCGGAGCACTTATCATTGCGAAGGCACTTTACGGCATCATCGCCGATGAGAAAACTCTTGACCTTGCACCGATAAAGGATTTTTGCAACTGATAACCAACCTTACGGAGGAAACCAAATGTTCTGTATGAAATGCGGGTCCCAGATGCCCGAAGGAACCAAATTCTGTATCAACTGCGGAACGCCCATGCAGCCTGCAGTCCCTGCACAGCCTGCCGCACCCGTTGAACCCCAGGCCCAGGCACCCGTAGAGCCCGTGCCTCCCGTACAGCCTGCCGCACCTGTTCAGAATGCAGTGCCCGTACAGCCTCAGGCACCCGTCGAGCCCCAGCCTGCCCCTCAGGCTCAGGCCCCTGTCGAGCCTGTAGCTCCTGCCGCACCTGTTCAGAACTCAGTGCCCGTACAGCCCCAGGCACCCGTCGAGCCCCAGCCTGCCCCTCAGGCTCAGGCGCCCGTTCAGCCTGCCCAGCCCGAGCAGCCCGTTGCTCCCGCGACTCCCTTTTTCCAGCCTCAGTATGATACGACTCCTGCTCCCATGCCCGTTCAGCAGCCCGAGGCTCCTGTCAAGAAAAAGAAGAAGGGCGGTCTCATCGCTGTTATAGTTGTTCTTATACTTGCACTCCTCGGAGGAGGCGGATTCGGATTATATAAATATCTTTCCGGCAGACAGCCCGCAGAACCCGTTGTCGACACTCCGGATCCCGATCCCGAACCGGAACCCGATCCCGAGCCCGAAGATACCCAGGCAAAGCAGACCATCATGCTCTATATGATCGGTTCCAATCTCGAGAGTGAGAACGGACTTGCAACAGCCGATCTTGTCGAGATAAGCAAGGCTAAGCTCACCGAGGACACCAACCTTGTCATCCAGACCGGCGGATGCACAAGCTGGGATAACACCTTCTGCAAGGACGGTACCGTTCAGAGATTCATTTATGAGGACGGCAAATTCCATGAACTCGAAGACCTCGGTGCCATCTCCATGGTCACTCCCGCTACCCTTACCGACTTTGTCGAATTCTCCGCTGAAGAATATCCCGCAGATGATTACATCCTCATACTCTGGAATCACGGCGGCGGAATCCCGATCGGTTACGGATATGACGAACTCTATCCCAATGATACGCTTACCGATTATCAGATCGGACATGCACTTGATAAGACCGGAGTTCATTTTGACAGCATCATATTTGATGCTTGTAACATGTGTTCTCTTGAAGTCGGAATGGCACTCAGAAACTGCTCTGATTACATGATCGGAGCGGAGAGCTATGTAAACGGTACCGGTCTTTCATACACCAACTGGCTCAACCTTCTCGCAACTTCACCTGTATCCGAAGGAAAGTACAGGGAGATGGTAGTATCCGATTACATGGATTTCTGTCAGTCAAGGGGAATGGTCGCTTCCATGTCCGTTATCTCACTTAGCCATATCGAGCCCGTTTACGAGGCTTACATCGGTTATCTTGAGATCCTCAAAAACGATCTTGAAAGAAAGCAGTACGCTGACATAACCACCGCAAGAGATAATTGCGGAGTTTATATGGGAACCGATTCGGTAGATCTCGTAACACTTGCCAATAAGTATGAGAACACCGCATCAACCCAGCTCATCAATTCCATAGTTAATGCGGTCGACTATACCCAGAGCGATTTTGCATTCGGCCACGGAATCACGGCATATTATCCTTACGATTACAGTTATCTGTACAACGACGGCCGTATGACCTTCCAGGCACTTGAATATGACGATACCATCGTGGATTTCTATGATGAGTATGTCACTCTTTCCCTTGCTTTCGAGTTCGGATCCACCGATGCGAAGAGCTACGCGGGAGACTGGTTCCGCAAGGATATCCTTGATACTTATTCAGGGGCATACTCGTTCGGTGCCGAAGAACTGCCTCTTGAAGCATTCACCGCAACATACCAGGACGGAGAGGAGCATTATTATTTCGAGACAAGCAATATTGACTGGCTTGAGATAATGTCCCTTATGTATCTTGAGGATGAAAACGGCAAGCTCTATTTCCTCGGAGAGGATCAGTTCAGAAACTTCGATGATGACGGTGACCTCGTCGCCGACAATCCCACATACTGGACATATCTTACCGACAGGGTTGCATGCTATATCGCCTATGATTATTACAAGGATGAAACGACCGGAGAATGGAATCAGTACGGTAAAATCCCCGTTAAGATCAACGGAACGGAATGTTACCTTATGGTCTTCTACAATCAGGATAATCCTTACGGCATAGTAACCGGTTACACGATCATGGATGAGGAAGGCCAGTATTATTACGATCTGAACGATGACGATGAGATCCAGATTATCTGGTACTGCCTTGATGATGAAAGGTATGTCGAAGCTTATGATCCGTTCCTTGCTTCCGAACTTGAGCTTTCATATGGCGAGGTCGATCTTTCATCGGATAATACGGTTATCGTTTATCAGGTAAACGATGTATACGGAAATGTTTACACATCAGATGCATTCTACTATCTGTATGGTGAACTGTTATTTGTAGAGGAATTTGATTATTTCACCTGATGAGATAAAAGAATACGGAGATACCACGGATAAGATCTGTATCATCTGTGTCGGTGACGATCCCGAAAAAGAAGAGCGGATCATCACTGAAGACTTAGGCGGTCATTTCATCATCGGTCTTAAAGTTGATGACTGGAATGCAGATCTGTCCCCGTGGAACGCTCCGCCTGCGTTCGGAGAAGAGCCTTTCGGAAACGGCGCCGATGAGCTGCTTGGATCACTCGAAAAAGAGATCATTCCTTTCATTGAGGAAAAATACGGTCACAAGGTATTTCTGATCGCCGGATATTCGCTTGCCGGTCTGTTTGCGCTGTACTCGGTCTATAACAGTTCATGTTTTGCGGGTGCGGTCGCGGTATCGCCTTCCGTCTGGTTTCCGGGATGGCCGGAATACGTTTCGGATAAAAAACCTAATGCTGGATTTATATACTTAAGTCTCGGCAACAGGGAAGAAAATACCAAAAACAATGCTATGTCCTGCGTCGGAAGAAACATCCGCCAAATGCATGAGCTTCTCCTCGGACAGGGTATCGATACCTGTCTTGAATGGAATGAGGGCGGACATTTCAGGGATATACCCGGAAGGATACAAAGAGGCATCGTCAAAGGCTTAGAGATGTACGACAGAATGTGATCATACGAAAGAGGTCATATGTTCCGATTATTTGACAAGATCAAAAATAATGAAGTTTACGTCATCGCAGAGATGAGCGCAAATCACGGCGGAAATCTCGGCAATGCGCTTGAGATCGTACGCCAGGTCGCAGGTACCGGTGCGGACTGTCTTAAGATACAGACCTATACCGCCGATTCGCTTACCATCGATTGCGATAACGAGTATTTTATGATCAAAGGCGGACTCTGGGACGGATATAAGCTCCATGATCTGTATAAGACCGCTTACACTCCCTACGAGTGGCAGAAGAGGATCAAGGAGGAATGCGAAAGGTGGGGACTTGATTTCCTTTCCACTCCCTTTGACAGAGAGGCTGTGGATTTCCTTGACGATCTCGGAGCCGAAGCGTATAAGATCGCAAGCTTTGAGATGGTCGATATCCCCCTTATCGAATATGCCGCATCCAAGGGAAAGCCCATGATCATCTCATGCGGTATGGGATCGCCCGAGGAGATACAGGATGCACTCGATGCATGCAAGAGAATGAACAATGATAAAATTGTTCTCCTCAAGTGCTGCAGCGAATATCCCGCAAATTGGGCCGACATGCATCTTGCCAACATTCCCGATATGAAGGAAAGATACGGAACCTATGTCGGACTGTCCGATCACAGTCCCGGAAGCTGTGCGGCTGTTGCGGGTGTTGCACTCGGTGCATGCGTCATTGAAAAGCATGTTAAGCTTGACGGAATCAACAGTGCGGATTCCAATTTCAGCATGACGATCGAAGAATTCGGAAAGATGGTCACCGATATCAGAAATGCCAAAAAGGCTGTTCAGGGTCCCGACTACGAGCTCACCGAGGGTGAGAAGTCCTCGACCGTTTTCAGACGCAGCATTTTTGCGATAAAGGATATTAAAGCAGGAGATAAATTTTCGGAAGATAACATCCGCGTCATCCGTCCGGGTTACGGAATCGCTCCCAAGCATTTCGGAACGCTCATCGGAACCGAAAGCGTAAGGGATATTAAACGCGGTGAACCTCTTACCGAAGAAGATGTCAGAAAATGAAGATACTTTTACTCAGCAATAATGACAATGTAAACGCCCTGAAAAAAAGACTTACGGAGATGGGAGAGGATGTGATCCTTTATCACGACAGGGTCACCGTAAATCTGATCGAAGAACTTGAACCTGAATTTGTGATAGTTTATAACTACAGGTCGATAATCAAGGAAGATGTCATTGACCTTCTCGGAAACAGGATCATAAACCTTCATACGTCGTATCTTCCCTGGAACAAGGGCTCGTCTCCCAATATCTGGAGCTTTATCGAAGATACTCCCAAAGGGGTTACGATCCACAGACTTGAAAAGGGTCTTGATAAGGGTAAGATACTTCTGCAGAAAGAACTTTTCTTTGATGAGGAAAAAGAAACCCTCTGCACTACCTACGAAAAGCTTAACGAAGAGATAGTTTCTCTTTTGTGTGAGAACTGGGATGATATCAAGGCGGGTAAGATCCCGCTGAAGGAGCAGGAAGGAACAGGGTCATATCACAGGACCGCGGATCTCGAAGCACTGCTCGGCGGCAGGAAGATAGACTACTCCATGACCGTCGGTGATTTTAAGAAATTCATTGCAGAATGCAGGAAAGAAAAGAAATGAAAGTTGCAGTCATAACCGCACGCGGCGGAAGCAAGAGAATACCGAGAAAGAACATCAAGGAATTCTGCGGAAAGCCGATCCTTGCTTATTCCATAGAGGCAGCATTAAAGAGCGGAGTGTTTGATGAAGTCATGATCTCCACCGAAGATGACGAGATTGCCGAAATAGCCGTTAAATACGGAGCATCGCTTCCCTTCAAAAGAAGCATGGAAAACGCCGACGATCACAGCACAACGGTCGATGTCATGTGCGAAGTGCTGGAAAACTACGAAAAGCTCGGAAAGCACCCCGATGTGATGTGCTGCATATATCCCACGGCACCTTTCGTGACCGCGGAAAAGCTTAAGACAGCATATGAGCTTTTCGAGAAGAATAATGCAAATGCTGTCATACCCGTGGTGAGGTTTTCTTTTCCGCCACAGCGGTGCTTTATTGAAAATGACGGCTTTATAGAGTACAAATGGAAAGAGTATCAGTTCGCAAGAAGCCAGGATCTGGAACCTTTCTATCACGATGCGGGCCAGTTCTACATGCTCAGGAGCGATGTGATGAAGGAAAAGCACACGCTCGTGCCCGACAGGACGGTTCCGCTCATCCTTGACGATATGGAGGTCCAGGATATAGATACTTTGGAAGACTGGAAGATTGCGGAGATCAAATATGGTATAATATCACAGTAAATTTTCTGTTTGAGGGGACGGAATTTAACGTGTTTGGCAAGCACTCTAAAAAACTGTCAATTTATGAAGTGGGGAGAATAAGACGTGTGGCTCTGGTATTTGCCGGAGTTATCATTAATGTTCTTCTTTCCTATCTGATGAACGGACTCGGCCTGCCGCTCTTTCTTGATACGGCGGGTACGATCGCGGTCACGGTTCTCTGTGGCACGATACCGGGCATCTTTGTCGCTATGCTTACAAATCTTATCTGCATAGCGTTCAATCCCTATTCCATGTATTTTGCATTCATCAATGCATTCATAGCCGTATTCACATCATATTACACAGGTAAATATTCACTGAAAAAAGTGAGCAGGATGATCCTGTTCATTCTTTCACTTTCTCTTTTTGCGGGTATTGTAAGCTCTTTCGTACAGTGGCTTTTGTTCGGCGGTCCCCAGCATAATCTCCTTGCCGAGATGGCATCCGGTATTTCCGAGGTTTCGGAAGTATCCATGTTCAACGCATTTCTGATCACCAACGTTCTGCTGAATATCCTTGATAAGGGTATCTCGGCGCTCTTTGTGCTCGGGCTTATCGTTGTCATTCCGCAGAAATTCATCGATTCGCTCAAAGCCGTCGACTGGAGGCAGAGGCCCCTTTCCGAAGCGGAAAAGACTGAGATCAAAAAGTGGAAAAAGACCGTCAGCCATTCCATCGAGTCAAGGATCTACTTTACGCTCATCATCGTATGCGTCTGGATGCTCATCATAATCGGAATCGTTGGCTACAAGCTCTTTTATGACAATGAAAAGAGTGAAAGGACCGAATGTGCATGGAATGCCGCAAGATTTACCGCGTCGATCATAGACGGCGATATGATCGGGGAATATTTAAGGCTCGGCAAGGATGCACCGGGATATGCAGAGATAGAAGAGACCATGTACAGGATCCGTGATTCGGTCGGAGGCATAAAGTATCTTTATGCACATACGATCGACGGAAACGATTGCGTATTTGTTTTTGACCTCGATGCCGCTGACGGCGAAGAGGGATACATGCCCGGCGATGTCGTTTCCGTGGAAGAAGAGTTCGAACCATATCTTGAGGATTTCAGGAACGGAAAAGAGGTCGGTCCCATTGAGTCGGAATCCATCTGGAAGAAAGTCATATCCGTATATGTGCCCGTATACAACAGCGAGGGAAGAGCGGTCTGCTACGTCGGTGCGGACGTTTCTCTTGATTACCTTATCCTCAATATAGGCGAATATGCTTACAAGATCGGTTTTATCGTTCTCGGTTTTATCATTCTTTTCCTTGCGAGCGGAATAAAATTCACGAGATACTGTACCGTTTATCCGATAAGGACCATTACACAGTGCCTGGACGGTTTCGTGAATGACGATGACTCGCAGGAACAGCTTGATGCCAATGTAAAGAAGCTCCGCAGGCTGAACATCAGGACGGGCGATGAGGTCGAGAAGCTGTATCAGACTCTCTGCTCGATGACGGTGGATCAGGCTGAGACACTGAGGGATGTAAGAAGGCTTTCCGATTCGACTGCCAAGATGCAGGACGGCCTGATCATAACTATGGCGAACATGGTTGAAAGCCGCGACTCCGATACAGGTGAGCACGTCCAGAAGACTGCGGAATATGTGCGCATTATTTCCGAGGGACTGAAGGCCAAGGGATATTATCCCGAGAAGATGACACCTAAATTTATGTCGGATGTCGTACGAAGCGCTCCCCTTCATGACGTCGGCAAGATCAATATATCCGATAAAGTGCTCAACAAACCCGGAAAACTGACTGATGAAGAATATGAGATCATGAAGACTCATACGACCGCGGGAAAAGAGATAATGGAGCATGCCATCAGCACAGTACAGGGCGGAAGTTATCTCAAGGAAGCACGTAATATGGCCGCATATCACCATGAAAGATGGGACGGAAAGGGATATCCCGAGGGTCTGCACGGCGAGGTGATCCCGTTGTCCGCACGTATCATGGCCGTTGCGGATGTTTTTGATGCACTCACTTCAAAGCGTATATATAAACCGCCTTTCCCCATCGAAAAGGCACTCGAGATATTGCAGGAAGGTGCGGGAGTTCAGTTTGATCCGAAGGTTGTCGAGGTGTTCATCGATGCATTGCCCGAGGTCCGTAAAGTACTGAGGAAATATAACCCTGATGCTTAAGCATGAAATTAAACAATCAAATATAAAAAGGATCATCGCATTGGTTACGGCCGCATTTATAGCCCTTTCCGTATGCGTATTTTCCGTGAGCGTCAAGGCTGATCCGGTTCATCTGTCCCATCTTACCGGTGGCGGCTATTCCGCATCGGGTCAGATAAACGGTGCGGGATATTCATCCCAGATCTATGATGCGTCGTGCGGCCTTCCTACATCCGATGCCAATTATATCCTTACTTCTTCGGACGGATATATCTGGATAGGAAGCTACAGCGGGATCATAAGATATGACGGTTCCAATTTCACCCGTATGGATACATCGGGCGGTCTGACCAGCGGAAGAGGACTCTTTGAAGATTCAAAGGGCCGTATCTGGGTTGCGACCAATGACAACGGTGTAGTGGTCATCGACGGTGAAGAGACCGTACATTTCACCTATAAGGAAGGCCTCGTTTCTTCATCGATCAGATGCTTTGAAGAGGATGAACAGGGAAATATCATCATCGGAACAACCGCAGGCCTTGCTTATATAGATGATTCGCTTACGCTTCATGTGATCGACTGTGACAATCTGAACGAGGAGACCATCCTCAATATGTCCGCGGATCTGTCCGGAAAGGTTTACGGCATAACCAAGAGCGGTATTCTTTTTTCGGTAGAGGAATGCAAGGTTACGGAGGCATTTATCGGGGAAGACAAAGGCTTCGATAAGATCACTTCTATAATGGCCGATCCTTCGAAGGAAGGCAGTCTTTATCTGGGAACCAATAAAGGTATTGTATATCACGGCACTTTTGGAGACTCATCTTCCAAAATGAAAGCGCTGAGTGCCGATCCTTTATCAAATATTCAGTGGATCACCTACGCATGCGGAAGACTCTGGGTCACCTCACAGAATCTCAGCGGATATTTTGACGATAAGGACGATTTCCATGCACTTGACGATCTTCCGATGGATAATGCGATCGAAATGATGACCGCAGATTATCAGGGCAATCTCTGGTACGCTTCATCTACGCTCGGAGTTATGAAGGTTGTCACCAATAACTTTGTAAATATCACTAAAGAAGCCGGGATTGACGGTCTTGTGGTCAATGCGACCGGTTTCTATAAAGGGTTCTTATATATCGGTACCGGAAACGGACTCTTTGTTCTCGACAGGAATAATCATCCCGTGGAGAATGAACTTACGGAATACATCGGTGATGCCAGGATCAGGTGCATCACTCCGGATTCGAAAGGAAATCTCTGGATCGCCGTCTATAACCATGATCTCGGTGTCGTAGTACAGACTGCTGCAGGTGAGATAAGGAACTTCACCACCGACGACGGATTGCCCAGCAATGAGATCAGGTGTGTAGTCGAGGCATCGGACGGAAGCCTGCTCATCGGCTCAAACGGCGGACTTGCATGCATTGACAATTTCAGGGTTACAAGAGTCGTCGGTGCATCCGATGATGTCAAGAACACCGTTTTTCTTACCGTTGCCGAAGGCAATTTCGGACTGGTGTATGTCGGAACCGACGGTGACGGCATATATGAGATCGCGCAGGATCATGTGGTGAAGCTCGGCCGTGAGGACGGTCTTACAAGCGATGTCATCATGAGGATCATCCATGATGAGAAGAGGGATGTTTACTGGATCGTCACCTCCAACTCCATAGAGTTCATAAGGGACGGACGAATACATGAGGTAACATCGTTCCCTTATAACAATAACTACGACATGTACTTTGATGATAAGGACGATGCATGGATCCTTTCATCGTACGGTGTCTATTGTGTGAAGATCGACGATATGCTGAATGACGATGTCAGGGAATACGATCTTTATACCAATGCAAACGGACTGACATCAACTCCCACAAGTAATTCATACAGTGCCCTTGACGGACACGGTAATCTGTACATTTCCGGAAGGGACGGTGTAAGCTGCGTCAATATCAATAACTTCTATCACGGTGATGTCGATATCAAGGTTGCACTGGCATCGATCTATTGTGATGACGAGAAGGTCATTCCCGATGATAACGGAAAATACACCATACCCGCATCCGAAGGACGTATCGTTATCACTACATCGGTAATGGATTATTCGATGACGAATCCCTTGGTGCACGTATATCTCGAAGGAGCAGGGGACGACGGAATAACGGCACCGAGAAACTCTATAACACCGCTTGAGTATACGAGACTTAAGTATGGAAATTATACGCTGCATATTCAGATCCTCGACAGCAGGACCAAACGTGTCCGCATGGAGGAGACATTTGAGATAGTCAAAAAGCCCCGTCTTGTCGAACTGCTCATTGTAAGAATTCTTTTCCTTGCACTGCTCGCGGTAATATCGGGATTCATCGTATGGAGAGTCATCAAGATCACTCTCATAAGCAGGCAGTATGACGAGATCAGGAATGCCAAGGATGAAGCTGAAAGGGCCAATTCAGCAAAGAGCCGTTTCCTTGCGAATATGAGCCATGAGATAAGGACTCCCATCAATACCATAATGGGTATGGATGAGATGATACTCAGGGAAGATGCTGCAGGTGTGCCCAAGAATTATTTCCTCAATGTCGTAAATTATGCGCTTGATATAAGGAATGCATCGGAATCGCTGCTCGGACTGATCAACGATCTGCTCGATATGTCCAAGATAGAATCCGGCAAGATGCATCCCGTTGAACTTGAATATGATGTTCAGGATCTTCTCCGCTCGATAGTTTCCATGATCCGTGTAAGGAGTATCGAGAAGGAACTATCTTTTGACGTATGCATTGATGAGATCCTTCCGACAAGGCTTTACGGTGATGCCGGCAAGATCAAGCAGATAGTCCTGAATCTTCTCACAAATGCAGTCAAGTACACCGAGCACGGCGGTTTTTCACTTAACGTATCGCTCGAATCAAGGACCGATGACGAAGCCGGACTAAGATTCTCCGTCAAGGATACCGGTATAGGCATAAAAGAAGAGGATATGGACAAGCTCTTCACAGCTTATGAAAGACTTGATGAGGAAAAGAATTCGGGTATCCAGGGAACAGGACTCGGACTGGATATATCCAAGCGTTTTGCACAGCTTCTCGGCGGTGATCTGACAGTTGAGAGCAAGTACGGACAGGGTTCCGAATTCATCTTCACCGTTTCTCAGAAGATCGTTGACGAAAAACCTATCGGTATCTTTACCGAGCGCGAAGACACCGGTGCAAAGGGCCCTTATGTCGCACAGTTCGTCGCACCCGATGCGGATGTTCTTGTTGTTGATGACAATCCGATGAACCTTAGCGTCATCCGCGGTCTGCTCAGACCAACCAAGGTATTCGTTACCACGGCGGAGAGCGGGGAAGAATGCCTTGAGAAGATCAGGACGACCAAGTTCAATGTCGTTCTTCTCGACCATATGATGCCCGGAATGGACGGATTAGAAACGCTTGAGAAGATAAGGGAGACCGATCCGGATCTTCCGGTATATGCCCTTACCGCAAACGCAACCGCAGGTGAGGACTTCTACAAGTCGAAGGGCTTCAACGGCTATCTGTCCAAGCCGATAGACAGTGAGACTCTTGAAAAGACCATCATGCGTCATATCCCCGAGGAAATGATGATGAAGGCCGAAAAGAATGAATACATTGAAGAACTCACCGAGATGCCTGAGGAAATGAAATGGATCTACGAGACCGAAGGCATTGATGCTGAAGAAGGCATCAAAAACTCCGGCGGTATATCGCAGTACATATTCTCGCTCAATCTCTTCTACGATACTATCGACGGAAATCTGAAAGTGATAAGGGATTCCTTTGACAGTGAGAATATAAGACTCTTTACGATCAAGGTGCACGCGCTCAAGACTTCCGCAAGGATAATCGGAGCGACAGGATTATCCGAACTCTGCTACAGTCTTGAAGAAGCAGGAAACAAGCAGGATATTTCATTCATCAAGGATAATACCGGAAAGCTTATCGAGGATTACTCAGCCTATAAGGATAAGCTCTCGAGACTTAAGAAAGAAGATGATGACGAGGGTAAAGAGCCGATCCCCGAAGATGAACTGAGGGGCGCTTACGAAGCACTCAGGGAAGTTGTCCCGCAGATGGATTACGATTCCGTCGAGATGATAATCGGAGATCTGCAGAAGTACAAGCTACCCCCGGAAGACAAAGAAAAGATCGAACAGCTTTCGCTGCTTCTCAAAACATTTGACTGGGATAAGATGGAGGAACTTATATGAGTAGGTCCAATATGATCCTTACCGGTGAAAAAGAATCATTCATAGTAAGGGTTCTCCTTAAGAAGATCAAAGATGCGGGTATTGAATGCACATTTGTTCCGTTTGATGTAAACAGCATCAACCCTGCCTTTAATGACAACACTTCGCTTGTGGTTCTTTTTATGGAAGACGGTTACCAGCCTCCCAAGGATGTTCTTCATTACCTTAAGGATCAGCTTGAGGAAAAAGACATAAGGCTATCCGTTTTAGGTGATCATGCCGACGTTGCATATGTCACGGATCATATGCCGGGAGATCTTATCGGTTCTACTTTTTACCGTCCGGTTGATAATGAATCTTTCGTTAAATCAATAACCGAATACCTCAACAAGCTGGATTCGGGCGAGTTCAGAAAGAGCATCCTGATCGTGGACGACGATCCCGGATATCTTGGACTGGTAAGGGAATGGCTCAGGGGAACCTACAAGGTTTATATGGCCAATTCCGGACTTCAGGCGATCAAATGGCTGGGCAAGAACAAGGTCGATCTGATACTGCTCGATCACGAGATGCCCATCACCAGCGGACCGCAGGTTCTTGAAATGCTCCGTAACGATGAAGAGACCAAATCAATCCCCGTTATGTTCCTTACCGGAAAAGGAGATAAGGAAAGTGTAATGCAGGTGGTCTCGCTCCGTCCGGAAGGATATTTTCTCAAGAATATACAGAAGGCGGAACTGCTCGAGAAACTTAACGAATATTTTGTGCTCCATAAATAAGGAATCCGAATGTACGATCTTATAGTTGCCAATCAATTGAATATCATGATGTGGCTGAGCGGAATATGCGGCATGACGGCCGTGCTTCTGTTCTTTTCCAATTCGCTTTCTCGAAAAAGAAAATGGATCCTTATCCTGATGGAAGTGACGGCAATGTTCCTTCTCATTTTCGATCGTTCGACATATATCTATGCCGGGGATACGAGTGAGACCGCCTATTACATGGAAAGGTTCAGTACCTTCCTTGTATTCTTTCTGACTCCCATGGTGGTGCTTAACCTGAACCTGTATATTACGGACCTCATCGAAAATGAAGGCGGATCGAAGTCGCTGCCGTTCAGGGTTCCCTGTGTCAATTACGCGACCGTCATAGGAATGATCCTTGTAGCCATATATCATTTCAACGGATTCTATTATTACTTTGATGAAAATAACTATTACCACAGAGGACCGGGATTTGTATTCTGTTATGCCGTTCCGGTTGTCTGCACGGTGATCCAGTATACGGTCATCAGGGAATACAAGAATGTTTTCAGCAGACATATCTACAGATCCCTTGTACATTACATTCTGTTTCCGATAATCGCCGGAATGCTTCAGATGTTCGTTGTCGGTATTTCGCTTGCGAATATGGCGATCACCCTTGCGTCCGTGATCCTTTATATCTTCACATACGTTGATATAAACGACAGGGTTGAGCGTACATTTACCGATGAGATGGCGGAGCTGATCAAGGAGAGCAGGGCATCCAAAAAACTCCTTGAACAGACATCCCTTGCGATCATGGGCAGTGTCGATTCCAGGGACCGTTATACGGAAGGAAAGTCCGCTCTTGTTGCGGAATATTCCAAAAAGATAGCAGAGCTTTCCGGAAAGAGCGAAAAAGAATGTAATGATATCTATTACGCGGCTCTTTTCCATAACATCGGTGAATTATCGATACCGGAATCCCTGCTGTCCAAATCGGGAAGACTTACCGAGGAAGAGGAGAAGATCGTCCGCGACAAACGAATCGGCGGAAGTAAGCTGCTGGGGAATGTCTCTGAGAATCCCAAACTTTCCGATGCGGCAAAATACTGCATGGAAAAATATGACGGAAGCGGTTATCCGGAAGGACTTAAGGGAGAAGACATTCCGGAAGTTGCCAGGATCATTGCGGTTGCGGAAAGCTACGTAGACCTCACCGGCACCACCAGGGAGCATAATCCCATACCCGTGCAGATAGTAAGGGAAGAATTTATCAAAAATTCCGGACTTCTCTATGATCCGGCATTCGCAAGGGATATGGTCAGCATAATTGATTCGGAAAAGGGTACGGGCACGCATCAGCACGGAACGTCCGATTCCGCTGTCGAAGAAAGCCTGAGCTGCGGAAAATACCGTGATGCCTTTACATCCGGAATCCGCGTAAACCATAACAAGGTAAAGGTTTCCTTTAAATGTTCGGAGCAGAAAGACAAACACTCCGCACCTTCGCTCATTCTTTTCGATTCGTATGATAAGCGTGTTCACGATAACGCAAGATCTATCGAGGAATATCATTACATCGAGTACGGTGAATTATGGTTTGACGATCACTTCATCGTGACCGAAGCAAGAACCATAAAGAAGACCGGAGAAGGGGCTGTATCTGAGGACGGAATCTCATCCGGAGAATATCTGATACGTGCAGACAAGTACGAAGATCACGTAAAGCTTATACTTGAGAGTGAAAAAGGTTCGTTCGAATATACGATCGTTCTTCCCGACAGTTCGAAAGCATTCTATATCTCTCTTACCGGTGAAAACTGTGAGATCACCGAGATAAAAGAAGAGATATCTGAAGAGAAGACTCAGGAAGGAGAGATCGAAAGGATCGAGGAAGTTAAGAGCTATATCGGAAGGATCGAATCCGATATTCCCAATGTCCAGGTCGACCGTCCCCTTTCCGCGGCAAGTAATGGTGTAGAGATAACAGAGAAAACTCTGTGCAGGTTCCACTCGATGTCGCTTCCGGGATCCAACCTTGTATGGCATTGTCCGTATATAGTCCTGTACACATCGAAGGACGGCAGGATGAACGGAGAGGGTTACCGCGAATATGCACTCATTAAGCTCAACGGAGAATGTGAGAAGGAAGATGAGAAGATAACCAACCGGTTCGTGATGAAGAAGTCATCGGAATTCCCGGGATGGGATGCGTGGAAGGAAGCAAACAAAAAGGGCCTCGAATACGCCGTTTCATTCTCACGCAGGAGCAGGTATGTGACGATCACATCCGAGACTCTCGGAATATACGTCGAGAACACGACAACATTCCCTGAAGATCCCGGCAAGGTCTATATGTGCATCACCGGAGACCAGGTCGCCATTACTGACATACGTATAGATTAAGCTAACCATAAACAGCCTTAGGATTTGATTGTTTTGTAAGCGCACTCTAGAGCGCCGTCGGCACTTGATGAGAACAAGCGTCAGCGTAGTTCGAATCTAGTACCGCTACGAGCGCGACAGAAGCGGAAGCGGGTGCGCGTCGAAACAATCAAAGCATAAGGCGGTATGATTACAAAAAAAATCAACCCCGCAGGTCAGCCTGCGGGGTTTGTTTTATATTTCGGGTGAAGCGCAGTTTGTTTCGCGTATCTTGCGCTTGGCCGCTTCGAGCATGAGCTTGATTCGGTTGAGCTGGTTTACTTCGGAAGCACCGGGATCGTAATCGATGGCGACGATGTTGGCTCCGGGATGTGCGTGCCTTATCGCCTTGATGACTCCCTTGCCGACAACGTGGTTAGGAAGACATGCGAAGGGCTGGCAGCATACGATGTTCGGAACACCGTCATGGATGAGCTCGATCATCTCGCCCGTAAGGAACCATCCTTCACCTGTCTGATTTCCGATGGATACGATGGGCTTTGCAAGTTCTGCGATCTCCTTGATCGGTGTCTGCGGAGTGAAGTGATTACTCTTTTTGAATGCCTTGGTGCATACACCGCGCAAGGGACTTTCAATCGCCCATATGCCGAGATTGCAATATCTCTTTGCCTTCTTGCTCATTCCGAGCTCGTCAGCTTTATATACCTGATTGTAGAAGCAGTAGAGCATGAAATCCATCAGGTCGGGTGATACTGCCTCCGCACCTTCCGCCTCGAGGAGATCGACCAGATGGTTGTTTCCGGAAGGAGAGTACTTTACGAGGATCTCGCCTACGATACCTACTCTGGGTTTGATCAGATCTTCATCTATGGGGATGGCATCGAATTCTTCGATCATCTGCCGGCACATTTTTCGGAACTTCAGGAAGTTGGGCTTCTTTGAAGTGGAAAGGAAATCCTGACACTTCTTTACCCACTTTTCGTGAACCGCATTTACCGCACCCTTTTCGAGCTCGTAAGGACGCATACGGTATACGCATCTCATAAAGATGTCTCCGAAGGTTGCTCCGAGTGCGAGCCTGTAGATCATATCGAGATTGATGTTGAATCCGGGATTGACTTCGATTCCGCCGAGGTTGAGCGAGATGACGGGAATCTGCTCGAGTCCGGCTTTCTTGAGCGCCCTTCTGATAAATCCGATATAGTTGGTAGCCCTGCATCCTCCGCCTGTCTGGGTGATGATGAGAGCCGTCTTGTTGACATCGTATTTGCCGGATTCGATCGCCTGCATGAGCTGTCCGACTACTAAAAGTGAAGGATAGCATGCATCGTTATTTACATATTTGAGTCCGGTATCGATAGCGTTCTTGTCACTGTCATCAAGTACGACGAGATCGTATCCCGCGGATCTGAATGCGGGCTCGAGCACGTCGAAATGTATCGGCGACATCTGGGGGCAGATGATGGTGTAGTTCTTTCTCATCTCCTCCGTGAACTTGACCTTCTCGATATTGGTGGGTCTTGTCACATGGGTCTTGCCCTGCTTTTCCCTTACCTTGATCGCGGATATGAGCGATCTTATACGTATCCTTGCGGCACCGAGATTATTTACCTCATCTATCTTGAGACAGGTGTATATCTTGTCGGAGCCTGAAAGGATGTCATTTACCTGGTCGGTAGTTACAGCATCGAGACCGCATCCGAATGAGAAGAGCTGGATGAGATCGAGATTGTCGACCGTGCGCACATAGGAAGCTGCGGCGTAGAGTCTTGAGTGGTACATCCACTGGTCCATTACGATAAGGGGTCTGTCTACTTTTCCGAGATGCGAGATCGAATCCTCGGAAAGAACGGCGATATCGTATGAAGTGATCAGGTCGGGAATACCGTGGTTGATCTCGGGATCGGTATGATAGGGACGTCCCGCAAGAACTATTCCGTGTTTGCCTGTTTCTTCGAGATATTTAAGAGCCTTCTCGCCTTCGATCTGTACGTCTTTTCTTGCCCTTGCAAGTTCATCCCATGCTTCGTCGACAGCGGCATTTATCTCCGCGGAAGGAAGCTCTTTGAATTCTTTTCTCAGGGCATAACCTATGGTCTCCTTTGATGAGAAATTCATGAAAGGATTTCTGAATATTACCTTGCCGGTCGTTATTGACTCGACATTATTCTTGATGTTCTCGGAATATGAAGTGACGATGGGGCAGTTGTAATGGTTACCTGCATCCTGGAATTCTTTTCTTTCATAGAAAAGAGCGGGATAGAAGATGAAGTTTACATTCTGCGCGATGAGCCACTCGATATGACCGTGCGAGATCTTCGCAGGGTAGCATTCGGACTCGGAGGGAATGGATTCGATTCCGAGTTCGTAGATCGCTCTTGTAGATGCGGGTGAAAGAACGACCCTGTATCCGAGTTTGGTAAAGAAGGTGTACCAGAAAGGATAGTCCTCGTACATGTTGAGAACTCTGGGAAGACCTACGGTTCCGCGGGGAGCTTCGTTGAGCTCGAGGGGTACGTAGGAGAAGAGTCTCTTGAGCTTATAGTCATAGAGGTTCGGAACACCGGTCTTGTTCTTGACTCCGCCGATACCTCTTTCGCATCTGTTTCCGGAAATGAACTGTCTTCCGCCTGTGAAGCGGTTAATGGTAAGACGGCAGGCATTTGTACAGCCCTTGCACTTTGTCATCGAGGTTGTGAATTCGAGATTAATGATCTCATCGAGTGAGAGCATGGTCGACTCATAACCATCTTCGTATCTGTCCCTTGCGATCAGAGCGGCGCCGAATGCACCCATGATACCTGCAATATCGGGTCTTACCGCTTTGCACTGTGCAATGGTCTCGAATGCCCTGAGGACGGCATCGTTATAGAAGGTTCCTCCCTGTACAACGATGTTCTTGCCAAGCTCCGAAGCATCGGCAACCTTGATGACCTTGAACAGAGCATTTTTGATAACGGAATATGCAAGTCCCGCGGAAATGTCCGCAACACTCGCACCTTCCTTCTGTGCCTGCTTGACCTTGGAATTCATGAATACGGTACATCTTGTTCCGAGGTCGATGGGGTGGGGAGCAAAGAGTGCTTCCTTTGCGAAATTCTCAACCGTAAAGTCGAGGGATTTAGCGAATGTTTCTATGAACGATCCGCAGCCCGATGAGCATGCCTCATTCAAAAGAACGGAATCAACGGTGCCGTCCTTTATCTTGATGCACTTCATGTCCTGGCCGCCGATATCGAGAATACATTCAACCTTCGAATCGAAGAATGCCGCAGCGGTGTAGTGTGCAACGGTCTCAACTTCTCCGTCGTCAAGAAGGAAAGCGGACTTAAGAAGAGCCTCGCCGTAACCGGTGGAGCATCCGCGAGCGATTCTTGCGCCTTCGGGAAGTTTTTCTTTTATCTCAGTTACGGATCTGATGGCGGTCTTAAGCGGACTTCCGTCATTGCCCGAATAGAATGAATAGACGAGTTTTCCGTCTTCGTCAACAAGTGCTATCTTGGTCGTGGTCGAACCTGCGTCGATACCCATGAAGAGATTGCCTTTGGCATCCTTGAGGTCACCCTTTTCAACCTTGGTCTTCTCGTGGCGGGATGTGAAATCGGAATATTCCCCTTCATTTGCAAAAAGAGGATCCATTCTCGCAACTTCGAATTCCATCTTAATGGGGGATGCGAGCTTATCGGTCATTTCCTTAAGGGAGATGCCGTTTTCGCCTTCCGTGCAGAGCGCGGAACCGATGGCTGCGAAAAGATGTGAATTATCCGTATTCATGATGTGCTCGTCATCGAGCTTCAGGGTACGGATGAATGCTTTCTTAAGTTCGGGAAGGAAGTGCAGGGGGCCGCCGAGGAATGCGACATGGCCTCTGATGGGCTTGCCGCATGCAAGTCCCGAAATGGTCTGGTTGACTACCGCCTGGAAGATCGATGCGGCAAGGTCTTCCTTGGTCGCTCCTTCATTGATGAGGGGCTGGATATCGGTCTTGGCAAAAACGCCGCAGCGGGCTGCGATGGTATAGAGCGATTTATAGCTTTCGGCATACTTATTGAGACCTGCGGCATCCGTCTGAAGGAGGGAAGCCATCTGGTCGATGAACGAACCGGTACCGCCCGCGCAGATACCGTTCATTCTCTGCTCGGCATTACCGTTCTCAAAATAGATTATCTTGGCATCCTCACCGCCGAGCTCGATCGCAACATCGGTACCGGGGCAGAGAGTGCGGAGGGAAGTGGATACGGCGATGACTTCCTGGGTGAAGGGAACCTCGAGATGCTTTGCAAGGGTCAGACCGCCGGAACCGGTGATCATGGGATATATGTCTATATTTCCGAGCTTTTTGTAGGCGTCGCTTAAAAGGTCGCTCAGAGTTTCCCTGATGCGTGCGAAATGCCTCTTATAGTCGGAAAAGAGAATGTTGTTGTCTTTATCTATGAATGCAACTTTGACGGTGGTGGATCCGATATCGATACCGAGTCTTGCACTGTCTGTTTTTTTGTCGTTCAGGACTTCTGCCATTTACTTTAAAATCTCCTGCGGAACCTGCCCGGTCCCTTTTTTGCATTTATTATGTAAGAATTTTAGCTAACCTTGTCAATTATAGTGGCAAAAGGGGGTAAAAGCAACTTTTTTTAGCGGATTAAACTTTTATTAAGCAGGGGGTGCCCGCCTTGTTTAAAAAGGTGAAAAATGGTAAAATTTTACAGAATTTACAGATATTTTTAGGAGATCACCGGCTTGAAAAGCTTTGATAATAAATTTCGCAAGTTCGCTATACCTAATCTGACACTCTGGCTGATAGCGGGATATGTCATCGGATATATGATATCCATGGCAAACAGTTCATTTTTGTACTGGCTTTCACTTGACCCTTACAAGATCATTCACGGACAGGTCTGGAGACTCATTACCTGGGTCATCATCCCTCCCAATATGCTCGGAAGCGATCCTCTCGGGCTTCTTTTTGTGCTTCTCATGCTTTTCTGCTGTTATTCCATCGGAAATATACTTGAAAGAGCCTGGGGAACCGTCAGATACAATATCTTCATATTCACCGGCATAGCACTCGCGATAATATGTGCGTTCATTTACCTGATCATGATCCGTTTTTCGGGTAATTACGAAGCATTCGTTGCTCTGGAGAACGCAAACCTTGCCATGGACTGGTTTGCATTCAGCACATATTACATAAATGTATCGATCTATATAGTCTTCGCCATGACCTATCCCGACAATATCGTAAGGCTTTATTTCGTCATTCCCATCAAGATGAAATGGCTCGGTATTGTCGACACCATTTATCTGATCTATATCTTCATCATCGGATACACTCCCGAGAAAGCGGCCGTTTTGGCGGCACTTCTGAACTGTCTGATCTTTTATCTTTCCAATATCAGGGGTAAAAACCTCAACCCGTATCAGATCCACCGCCGTAACAGCTTTAACAGGCAGTACAAAAAAGGAATGACAAATGCGGGCAGGACCAGGAATACCGGAGGAGTCACTTCTTCTACATCCGATGTAAAGATGAACCCGAGATCACAGACAAGGCATAAATGTGCGATCTGCGGAAAAACTGAGGTTTCGGATCCGGATATGGAATTCAGATACTGCTCCAAATGCGTGGGCAGCTATGAATACTGCCAGACGCATCTTTTCACACACACCCACGTAAGGTAATAAGATGGATAAAGAAGTACTTTTCGGAAAAACGCTCGAAGAACTCAGAAGAAAAGCGGCTCTTCAGGGCGGATACATTGATAAGAACGAAATACTCGAAATGCTTGCCCCCCTTGAACTTGATGAGGCAAAGACCGGGATGGTCTTTGATTATCTTAAGGGCAGGGGCATCCGCTTCGATATAACCGTTTCGGAAACCGCGATCCCGGCGGGCGACATCGAACTTGACGGTGTGACTCCTTCCGAAAATGAAGCGGTCATTTCCGAGTTTGCCCTTGATGAGATCGATACCGATTATCTTAATGCTTATCTCCAGGGACTTGATGAGCTTCCCGTTTATTCCGACGGAGAAAAGACGGCATTTACTATCTCCGCGATGGCAGGTGAGGAGCGTTCCAAGGAAAAACTCATCAACTGCTATCTCAAGGATATCGTCGGAATAGCCCGCATCTACACCGGACAGGGTGTTCTTTTGGAGGACCTGATCGGTGAGGGCAATGAAGCGCTTGTCCGCGGAGTGTCCATACTCGATTCACAGGAAAAACCCGACGATTGCGAGGGCTTCCTCATGAAGCTGGTCATGGATGCGATGGAGGAGCTTATTCACGAAGCTTCTTCCGAGGGCGACCTTGAGGACAAGATCCTCAAAAAGACGAATAAGGTTTATGACAAAGCGATGGAACTAGCGGAGGAGCTTGAAAGAAAGGTCACCGTAAAGGAAGTAGCTGAGTTCGCCGGTATCTCCGAAAAGGCCGTAAAGGAAGCAATGGAGATAAGCGGATACAAGATCGAATGCATTGAGGATGAGAGGCAGTCGTGATAAAGCAGACCTACGAAGATTATAAATATTTTCTCCAGGATGCGGGTTACTTTTATGTCGGCAGCAAGTACACGCTCCGGGAGATAACCGATTGCGAGGATATACTCTTTAAATTCCGCAAGGTCATGGCGGAGAGCATCCTCCCTAAATTTACGGACACGGATACCCTTGAGACCGTGCTCTATTATCTGGATGAGAATAATTTCGTATTCCAGGTCCTGAAGCAGATGAATGCACAGGTGCGCGTCAGCATGCTTCAGACGAAGAAGTCCCTTTTCGGAAAAGAAAAAGAAAACTATGTAACAAAATACATAGGCATCAGAGAACTCGTTTCTATGAGCGAAGATGACAAGAAGAACAAGGCGATGGTCATTCAGGAACTGAAGGGAAGCAAGCTGGCACTTCTCACCGTATGACACTGCGCCGGTAAAGGAATTGCTATGGAACTTGAAAAGCTTAAAAGCTATGAGATACTTGAAAAATACGATCTTGCGGATATCGCATCGATCGGATACCGCATGGTCCATAAGAAGACAGGTGCGAGAGTATGCCTGATCGAAAATGACGACAACAACAAGGTCTTTTCGATCGCGTTTAGGACTCCTCCCACGGATTCCACGGGAGTTGCACATATACTCGAACATTCCACTCTTTGCGGTTCGAGGGAATTTCCTTTAAAGGATCCCTTCGTCGAACTGGTCAAGGGTTCACTCAATACATTCTTAAATGCGATGACGTATCCGGACAAGACCGTATACCCGATCGCAAGCACCAATGATGCGGACTTCAGGAATCTGATGCACGTTTATCTTGATGCCGTCTTTTATCCCAATGTATATAAGAACGAGAGCATCTTCCGTCAGGAAGGATGGCACTATGAATATGATGAGAACGGAAAGCTCATCATCAACGGTGTCGTTTACAATGAGATGAAGGGTGCGAGATCGTCAGCCGAGGACATTATCTCATCCGAGTCCATGTTCTCTCTTTTCCCCGATACCGCATACGGTGTGGAATCCGGCGGAGATCCCGACTGCATCCCCGCACTGACCTATGAGCAGTTCCTCGATTTCCACAAGAGGTATTACCATCCTTCGAATTCATATATTCTGCTGTACGGAAATTGCGATATGGCGGAAAATCTCGATTTCATAGACAGAAAATATCTGTCCAGGTTCAGTGCTCTCGAGATAGATTCCTCGATCAAACTTCAGGCTCCCTTCAAGCAGCCCGTACATGTAAATAAGCAGTGTCCCCTTTCACAGGGTGAAAATGCCGACGAGAACACATTCTTCTCGGTTAATTTTGCGATGGATGCTGATCTTGACGGAAAGACCAGACGTGCCTTCGATGCGATAGATTATGCGCTTGTATCATATCCCGGAGCGCCCCTTCGCAAGATCCTTACCGAGCAGGGCGTTGTGGGTGACGTTTCCAGCCGTTTTGAGACATCCGTTCTGCAGCCCTTCTACAGCATCATAGGCAAGGATGCCGCAATGAGCATGGAGACCAGGTTTGGGCAGCTTATCACCGAAACGATCGAAACGGTCGCAAAGAAGGGCTTTGACAAAAATGCACTCCGTGCAGCCATTGATTCCGCAGAGTTCCGTTACAGGGAGGCGGATTACGGAAGATATCCCAAGGGACTCATGTACTGCCTGAACATGTATGATTCATGGCTCTATGATGATACCAAGCCCTTTGATTACATCATCGCAGGTGACGATTTTAATTTCCTCAGGGAAAACATCAATACCGGATATTACGAGAAGCTTGTCAGAAAGTATCTTATAGGAAACAAGCATAAGAGCTATGTATGCGTCCGTCCCACCGAAGGTGTTCTCGAAGCAAAAGAAAAAGAGCTCCGCAAAAAGCTCGATATCCTTCAGGAGAGACTTTCTCCCGAAGAAAAGAAAGCGATCGATGCCATCAAGGAAAAGCTTGATAAATTCAGGGACACTCCCGATTCCGAAGCAGCGATCAAGTCTCTTCCGATGCTCGAAAGGAGCGATCTTAAGAGAGAGGCCGAAGCATTTACCAATGAAATATCGGATGTGGAAGGAATTCCTTTTGTATTCCATGATGTCGATACCAGACGTATCGGATATCTGAGACTTGCTTTTAAGCTTGATGAGATAGGAACCGATTTTGTTCCCTATATAGGACTTCTCAGGGATATCCTGTCCATGGTCGATACGGACAGCCACAAGTACGAAGAACTCAGTCCCCTCATCGACCTGTGTATGGGAGGATTCTCCGTCTCCACGGAGCATTATCCTCTGTTCGGCAAGCCCGGAGAGTTCACCGCAACCTTCGAGATGAAGGGTAAGTTCTTCTTTGAAAGGTCCGATGAAGCCTTCGATCTGTTCAGGGAGATACTTCTTACCTCGAGGTTCAAGGATCTTAAGAGGATCAGGGACATACTTGTGGAGATCAAGAACGGAATGCAGTCCTCCTTCCTTTCCGCGGGACATTCTGTGGCCTCGGCAAGGGCACTTGCTTCCGTTTCAAAGGAAGCCGCATATAACGAACTCATGTCGGGAGTGTCATATTACAGATTTATCTGCGGCCTGCTTTCCGATTACGATTCCGTCAAAGGAAATATGCAGGAATGCCTCACATATGTGACCGGACTTATCTTCAGACCCGAAAATCTTATAGTTGATTACACCGGAAGCATGGAAGAGGCGGATAGGCTCAGGGATAGGATCAAGGAGTTTAAGTCCGAGCTTTTCACGGAAAAACACCGTCCCGCCAAGAGGAATATCGAGCTTGTCAAAAAGAATGAAGGCCTCACCACCTCCGGACAGGTCGTATTTGTCTGCAGGGCCGGACTGTTTAACAGGAACGGTCTCGAATATGACGGCGTCCTTAAGGTGCTCAGGGTGTATCTCGGATACAATTATCTGTGGGTAAATGTCAGGGTCAAGGGCGGTGCCTACGGGGTCATGAATAATTTTGGAATGAACGGATCTGCATTTTTTGTTTCATACCGTGACCCGAACCTCACAAAAACCGTCGATGTATATGAAGGGGCAGCAGAGGATGTTGCAGCCTTCGATGCAGACGAACGGGAGATGACCAAACTGATCATCGGAACCGTGAGCGAACTCGATATACCGCTGACTCCCTCGGCAAGGGGCGCAAGAAGTTTTGCGGCATATATGACGGGACTTACTTTTGAAGAGGTTCAGAAGCAGCGTGACCGCGTGCTTGACTGCACACCCGCCGATATGAGAAGGATGGCAGCATATATCAGGGAGTTCATGGCCGACAACAAGCTGTTCGTAGTCGGAAACGAAACCCTTATAAGAGAAAACGAAGATCTTTTCGGAACCGTTGAGAGTCTGCTGTAACTATTTTACAGGAGGAACCGTTATGAAAAAGAATTCGATGTTCAAAAAACTTATAGCTGCAGGTATCTGCTCGATGGCATTACTCACGGGATGTGGCGGTAGTGCAGGTTATGATGCGTCATACTCAGGAAACGGTGCTTATTACACTGAGCCCATGGCTTCAGCGGATGAATACAAGTGCGACGACTATGACTACGGCTATTTTGACGATTATGCCATAGCAGATATGGAAATGGTCGTTAACGGCGGAGAGTCCGGTTCTACACGTGTGGGAGATTCGGGTGCCACAACTCCCCAGACCGCAGATCCCACCAGAAAACTGATCACCACTGCCACCGTTGATGTGGAGACCAAGGAATTTGACAAGCTCTACAATGATATAGAAAGCTACGTCAAGAATGCCGGCGGATATCTCGAGTCCATCAATACATATAACGGAAGCCGTTACCACGGACAGGTTGTCGAAAGACATGCAAACCTCACCGTAAGGATCCCCGCACAGTCCCTTGATGCATTTATTGAGGAGATCGGAAATGCAGGCAACATCACCAACAGAAGCCAGAATGTCGAAGACATTACCCTTACATATGTAGATCTCGAAGCTCATAAGAAGACCCTTATGGATGAGCAGGCACGCCTTGAGGAGTTCCTCAGGGAAGCCGAGACCATCGAGGATATGATCTATATCGAGGACAGGCTCGCTAATATCAGATACCAGCTCGAGAGCATGGAGAGCCAGCTCCGCACTTACGACAACAAGGTCAACTACTCAACGATTTATCTCAATATTGATGAAGTGATCGAGTATACTCCCGTTGTTTACGAAGAGCCCACCACCTGGGAAAGAATGAAGGAAGGCTTCTCCGATTCACTCGAGGATATCTGGGACGGAATTCAGAATTTCGCAGTCTGGTTCGTTTCGAATGTGATCTACCTTATCATCTTCGCAGTCATCATCTTTGCAATCGTCAGATGGATCATCTACATGGCATCCGACAAGAGAGCTGCCAAGAAAGCCGCCAAGCTTGCCAAGAAGCAGAAGGCACAGTACGACGCATATCAGAATACAATGAATACTCTTTCAAACGTAGATACAGTCACCGCGCAGAGCCCGGCTCAGGCAGAGACACCTGCGGAGAATAAAGAGAACAAATAATTTTGCGGGTAAACGCGGGGACGGTTCCTGCGTTCACCCAAAAGGAATCAAATGTCGGAAAAGAAATCGGGATTTGTCGGCGTTATCGGAAAAGCCAACGTCGGCAAATCCACTCTTGTAAATTCAATAGTGGGACAGAAGATCGCCATCACATCACCCAAGCCACAGACAACACGCAAGAAGGCCAGGGCTGTGTTTACCGATGAGAGAGGACAGATAGTATTCCTCGATACTCCGGGCATCCATAAATCAAGATCCAAGCTGGGTGATTATATGATGTCGAGTGCATGGAGTACATTTGCGGATGCTGATGTGATACTGTGGATGGTCGAGCCCTCCGATATCTTTACCGAGACGGAAGAACTTATCTGTACAAAGCTGAATACACTGGAGTGCCCCATTATCCTCGTGATAAATAAGACCGATACGATATCCAAGGACAGGCTTCTTGAATTCATTGCTTCGTACAGCGGGCATATGGATTTTACCGAGGTTGTTCCGATATCCGCTCTTAAAGGAAAGAATGTGGACGATCTTGTAGATACCGTATTTAAATATCTTCCCGAAGGCGAACCCTTCTATGATGAGGATACGGTCACCGATCAGCCTGTAAAACAGATAGCCGCCGAGATCATCAGGGAAAAAGCTCTTATGTGCCTCGGGGAAGAGGTTCCCCACGGACTTGCCGTTGCGATAGATCAGATGAAGTATGATAACGGCATGTACCATATTGATGCCACCATCTATTGCGAGAGGGATTCCCACAAGGGAATGATAATCGGCAAGGGCGGAAGCAAGTTAAAGGAGATCGGTTCCAAGGCGCGCCCCGAGATAGAAGATCTCTGTGAGAGCAAAGTTTTTTTGAAGCTCTGGGTCAAGGTTAAAAAGGACTGGAGAGACTCGGATATACTTTTAAAGAATTTCGGATTTGACAAGTCGCAGTTATGAAAGATTTCTTTACCTGTACCGGAATGGTACTCAAGAGCAGACCGGCAGGCGAAAATGACAGACTCATAACGCTGCTTGCGGGTACCGAAGGAAAACTCAATGTGTTCGTAAGAGGCGCCAGGAAACCGTCCTCAAGATTTGCGGCGTCTTCAGAGAGCTTTGCTTTCGGAGAGTTCAAGCTCAGCCACGGTACGAGCGCATATTATCTGAATGATGCGGATATATCGAATTACTTTGAAGAATTCAGGACCGACATAGAGCTTGCCGCATATGCTTCATATTTTGCCGAGATAGCGGATTATTTCTGTGTTGAAGGCGATGATGCGACCGCAATGCTTGGGCTTTTGTATGCATCGCTTCTGGCACTTCACAATCCCAATTTTTCATACCGTCTCGTCAGATGTATTTTCGTCCTGAGAGCGATCGTGATCAACGGTGAATTTCCGGGACTCCCCGCCGGAAGGACATTTAACGAAGCTGTTGTGGCTGCGATAGACCGTATAGAAAATGCCGACCTCAGGCATCTGTATACTTTTAAATTGACAGAGCCCGCAGAGGACGAGCTCTTCAGACTTACCAAAGAATATGAAAAACGGTTCATGGACCGTCATTTCAAGTCACTTGAAGTGCTTGCGGCACTGTGAGATCCGGAATCATAGGAGGGATTTAAATGAAAAAAAGATTAGGATTGTTTGCACTGCTTCTGTCACTCATGCTTGCTGCATGCGGCGGAAACGTACCGGAACCCGAACCTGAAGAAGATGAGGATGAGATCTCCATCGAACTATCGGATAAAAAGGTTTCAATCGAAGCAGGAGAAGAGGTTGAAGTCGAGATAGAGAACTATGACGATCTTTCCAAGGTCAAGGTTAAGGTGGAAGATGAGGATATCGCAGAGTGTGATATCGACGATGAGATCATTACCATTACCGGTATATCCGAAGGAAAGACCAAGGTCATCGTCAGTGCAAAGGGTGCCGAGGATGTCAGCATTACAGTTAAGGTAACAGAGCCCGAAGAGCCCGTTATTATCACTCCCGTAGTTGTCTTCCCCGAAACTCCCACATATGTCTATCGTCTCGTGATGGATGAGGTCATGTGGTACAGTATGCTTGACAGTGAAGCAGACTACGAGGATCTGGCTGTATTTTTCGGAGATCTCCAGTTAGGCATTGATTTCTATATGGATTTCAGCAACACTACCGAAAACTCCGGTGATGTCGTTCTGTCATTTGATGCTTCGGGATTCGGCAGAGAATTTACCGATGCACTTTCCGATGATGAGACTTTCCGCAAATTTGTTGAAATACTGATGAAAGCCGAAGGCAGTGACTATGATGATTCGATGTATGATCTCATAGCTTATATGAAGGATGATCTTATTGATGAACTCAGCGAGGAGATCACCGATGAACTGTCCAATTCCGAGAATATGCTTGACCTGACATGGTCGGTCGACGGAACCACACTTACCCTCGCAATGGATGGAGATTCTCATTCCGTACAGATCGACGAGTTAGACGGATCGTTCACTCTTTCACTTTACGCATATGAGCTTCCGAATGATCCCTTATTTTCCAACGGACTTGATATGACATTCCGTCCCTATTACAAATAACCGATCGTTTTATATACCGAAAGGGTACGGCCGAAATGCCGTACCCTTTTTTGTGGCCTGCGGGCGGCGGTCATCTTATTTTATGCCTTGAAGACCCTGCCCCGCTGTGATAAAATCTGCTCTGTATGTGAATATTTTTCCCTGAAAGGAAGAAAATTATGGAAAAGACAATGGACAAGATCGTTACTCTTGCGAAAGGAAGAGGATTTATATATCCCGGTTCCGAGATCTACGGCGGACTTGCCAATACCTGGGATTACGGAAATCTCGGCGTTGAGCTCAAGAATAATGTAAAGAGAGCATGGTGGCAGAAGTTTGTACAGGAGAACCCTTATAACGTTGGTGTGGACTGTGCGATACTCATGAATCCCCAGACCTGGATTGCATCCGGACATCTCGGAAGCTTTTCCGATCCTCTTATGGATTGTAAGGAGTGCCACGAGAGATTCCGTGCGGATAAGATCATTGAAGATTTTGCCCAGGAAAACGGCATTACCCTTGAGTCATCCGTGGACGGATGGAGCCATGAGAAAATGATGGATTTCATCAGGGACAATTCCGTTCCCTGTCCTACATGCGGAAAGCATAATTTCACCGATATAAGAGAATTCAATCTTATGTTCAAGACCTTCCAGGGTGTAACCGAGGACGCCAAGAGTGTTGTATATCTTCGCCCTGAGACCGCACAGGGAATATTTGTCAACTTCAAGAATGTACAGCGTTCATCACGTAAGAAGGTTCCTTTCGGAATATGTCAGATAGGTAAATCGTTCCGTAATGAGATCACACCCGGAAACTTCACTTTCCGTACCAGAGAGTTCGAGCAGATGGAGCTTGAGTTCTTCTGCAAGCCCGGCACTCAGACCGAGTGGTTCGAGTATTGGAGAAAGACCTGCTATGAATGGCTGCTCTCCCTTGGTATCAATAAGGAAAACTTACGTCTCCGCGATCATGATCCCGAGGAGCTTTCTTTCTACAGTGATCATACAACCGATATTGAATATGCATTCCCGTTCACTGACTGGGGTGAGCTCTGGGGAATTGCTTCAAGAACCGATTACGACCTTACAAGACATCAGGAGACTTCCGGTGAGCCGATGGAGTATTTCGACGACGAGCTTAACGAGAAGTACATACCTTATGTCGTTGAACCTTCACTCGGTGCAGACCGTGTTGTTCTTGCATTCCTTTGCGAAGCATACGATGAAGAAAACATCGGAACCGAGGAAGCTCCCGACATCAGAACGGTGCTTCATTTCCATCCCGCACTTGCTCCCGTCAAGATCGGTATCCTTCCTCTTTCCAAGAAGCTCAATGAGGGTGCGGAGAAGATCTATGCACAGCTTTCCAAGAAGTACAACTGCGAGTTCGATGACAGGGGAAATATCGGAAAGAGATACCGCCGTCAGGATGAGATCGGTACTCCTTTCTGCATAACCTACGATTTCGATTCCGAGACCGATAACATGGTAACTGTCAGATTCCGTGATTCCATGGAACAGGAGAGAGTTGCCATCGCCGATCTCGATGCTTATTTTGCAGATAAGTTTACTTTCTAAATTGTATCAATTCTGTCCCGGTGAAATGCCGGGACAAAAGCATATTTCGGAGAATTAATTAAGATGAAAAAGTTTACCTACAACGAATTAAGAAATGCATGGCTTGATTTCTATAAGGAAAGGGGACATGTCGATATCGGTGCCGTATCGCTCGTATCTGACGGATCTACCGGCGTTATGTTCAATGTCGCGGGAATGCAGCCTCTCATGCCTTATCTTCTCGGGGAAAAGCATCCCAAGGGAACCAGGCTCTGCAATATCCAGGGCTGCGTTCGTACCAATGATATCGATTCCGTGGGAGACAAGAGCCATCTTACTTTCTTCGAGATGATGGGAAGCTGGAGCCTCGGTGATTATTTCAAGGAAGAGCGCTGCCAGTGGAGCTTCGAGCTTCTCACGCAGGTTTTCGGATTTGATGCCGATCACCTTGCGGCAACTGTTTTCGAAGGCGACGAGAATGCACCCAGGGACGAAGAGGGTGCCGCTTTCCGTGAGAAATCAGGCTTCAAAAAGGAGAACATTTTCTTCCTTCCCGCCGAGGACAACTGGTGGGGACTTGAATACGGACCCTGCGGACCCGACTCCGAGATGTTCTTTATCGACGAGACCAAAGCACCCTGCGGACCCGATTGCAAGCCCGGATGTCACTGCGGAAGATATACCGAGGTGGGTAACGACGTATTCATGCAGTATGAAAAGCATCATGACGGACACCTCACTCCCCTTAAGCAGAAGAATGTAGATACCGGATGGGGACTTGAGAGAAATTTCGCATTCCTCAACGGAATAGATGATGTTTATAAGACCGAGCTTTTCGCATCCGTCATCGCCAAGATCGAAGAGCTCAGCGGATTTAAGTATGACGCTGAGGACAAGAATACCCGTTCAATGCGTATCGTTGCGGATCACCTCCGTACCGGCGTAATGCTCATCGGTGATGAGGCTAAGCTCCTTCCCGACAATACCGGCGCAGGCTACATTCTCAGAAGACTCATCCGCCGTGCGGTCCGCCACGGAAGATCCCTCGGACTGAATGCCGATCAGCTTCTTTCCGTAGCAAGCATTTATATCGATGATATTTACAGTGAAGGATATCCGCTTCTTGTCAAGAATAAGGATTACATCCTCGGTGAACTGAAAAAAGAGATAAACCGTTTCGAGGCAACACTTGAAAACGGAATGGCAGAGTTCAAGAAGATCCTTGATACCGCAAAGAGTGCAGGCTCTTCCAAGATCGAAGGAAAAGATGCTTTCTATCTTTACGATACATTCGGATTCCCTGTAGAGCTTACAATGGAGCTTGCCGGGGAAGCAGGACTTAAGGTTGATGAGGAAGGCTTCAAGGCTGCCATGGCTGAGCAGAAGGCCAGAGCAAAAGAGAATGCAAATTTCTCGGCTAAGCTTACCAGCCCCGCAGTTTTCGATAAGCTTGATGAAAGCCTCAAGAGCGAGTTCATCGGATATGACACTCTTGAAAGTGAAGATACCGTTGCAGCGATCGCAGGTGAGGAATCGCTTCTCGATTCACTTTCCGAAGGCGAGGAGGGAACCATCATCACTTCAAAGACTCCTTTCTATGCAACGATGGGTGGTCAGAAGGGTGATACGGGAATCATAAAAACCGCATCCGCTGTATTTGAAGTAAGCGAAGCCGTAAAGCTTCCCGGCGGAAGGATAGGACATATCGGTAAGGTTGTAAAAGGAAGCATAAGCAAGGGTGATAAGGCAGCTCTTCTTATCGATAAGGCAAACAGGGGAGCTACCTGCAAGAACCATACCGCAACTCACCTCCTTCAGAAGGCACTTCAGGAAGTGCTCGGAGACAGTGCACATCAGAAGGGCTCATACCAGGATTCATTCAGAACACGTTTCGACTTCAGCTATGGTCAGGCAATGACTGCAGAGCAGATTGCGAAGGTCGAGAAGATAGTAAATGAGAAGATCGCAGAGGATCTCGATGTAGTTACCAAAGTCATGGGCATCGAAGAAGCAAAGGCTACCGGTGCAATGGCTCTCTTCGGAGAAAAGTACGGAGATACCGTAAGAGTGGTCAATGTCGGCGACTGGTCTATAGAACTCTGCGGAGGTACTCATGTTTCCAAAACAGGACAGATCGCATCCTTCAAGATCCTGTCCGAGAGCGGAGTTGCCGCAGGCGTCAGACGTATCGAGGCCATTACGGCATCCAATGTGATCGCGTATTACGAAGAACAGAACAAGCTTCTTGCAGACGCTGCAAAGGCTGCAAAGACTTCACCCGAAAATCTCGCCGGACGCATCGCACAGATGAACGATGAGATCAAGGCCCTTAATTCCGAACTTGAATCCCTTAAGAGCAAAGCCGCCAAGGATGCTCTCGGAGATGTAACCGATCAGGTTGTCGAAGTAAAGGGTACAAAACTGGTTGCCACATCCGTAAAGGGTGTCGATATGAACGGTCTCAGGGATCTCGGAGACCAGACCAAGGCTAAGCTCGGAGAAGGTGTTGTCGTTCTTTTCTCCGAAAGTGACGGCAAGGTCAATATCGTGGCAATGGCTACCGACGGAGCAGTCAAGGCAGGAGCGCATGCAGGAAACCTCATCAAGGCACTTGCTCCCATCTGCGGAGGCGGCGGTGGCGGCAGGCCGAATATGGCCCAGGCAGGAGGCAAGGATCCTTCGGGAATCGACAAAGCTGTAGCCGAAGCTAAGAACGTACTTGAATCGCAGTTGGCATAAACCTGCACAGGAAAGGAGAAAAAATGGCATCACCCGCATTTGGAAATCTTGTCAGTTCATATGGTCTTAAGAGTAACGGTATGGCCGCAATGGATGTTGTCGCCGGAGTTCCTGTAAGGATCACAAATTATCAGGGCAATCCTACCGTATATATCTATGCTAAGGATAAACAGACCGCATCACTTATCGCGTCTAATATGAAGGATGCCGCCAAGAATGCCGGGATAATGGCTCCCAAGGCATCGGGTGATTCAGTTACTTTCGGATTCAAAAAGCCCAGGCTTGTGGTCGATCATTATCAGAAGATAAGAGACCTCATCACCGCAAACGCCGGCTCGTTTAATTTTGACCAGTGCCCTTACTGCTTTATGGGAAGCTGTGATGTTGCCGGAATGTTCAAGGGAACAACTGCAAGAAGAATGCACAGGCAGTGCTTCCTCAACAGCAGAAATAACGAGATGGAGAAGATCAACTCTTCCGACGGCAATTATATTACCGGTCTCATCGGTGCGATCATCGCAGCGATCATCATGGTTGCGATCAGTGAGGCGCTTGTCCTCGGTGCACAGAGGATCTTTTATATCCTTTATCTTGGATTTCCTCTTTTCGTCGCAGGAGGATTCAGGCTCGGAAAGGGACCTTACGGCCCTATGGGAAGCTTCTGTCATATAACTGTCAGTATTCTGGCAATGTATGCATACTTCTATCTCCAGGGCTGCTGGTATGCTTCCCATTTTTACAGAGTTACGATGTTCGAAGCCGTACCTTATTTCACTGATGTTATGAAGATAGTGATGGATCCCGGTTTCCTGAAAGAGAGTGCCCTTGAGATCGTTCTTTTCGTGATCGGACTTGTGATCGCTCTTTTCGCAAATCCCACTTCCAAGGCTCAGGGAAGAAAGGGCGTTTCGCAGAACGATGTTTTCATAACTCCGCTTTCATCCGTAAACACCGGTTTTTCCGGAGCAGACACCTATCATGCAAGCTATACACAGAATGCATCGAACGGTTTCGATACAACATACGGCAGCGGGGATACTTATGCGGCACAGGACCCTTACGCTTCACAGAATACCTTCGCAGAGCAGGACCCTTACGCATCCCAGGATCAGAACGCACAGAACACAAACAGTGATTGGAGAGACGTTTACGGACAGACCTCCGATAACAACAATAACAATTCGGGATATTAAAAAATCCTTGACTTTTATATATTCCTGAATATATACTTTCAAAGTACGCGCCACGCGTATAAATATTTTAGAAATAACCCTGCAGTACAAAGGGACTGAAGGGAGGTAAGAGAAAATGTCATCAGTACAGGTAAAAGAGAACGAATCACTTGACAGCGCTCTTCGCCGCTTCAAGAGAAGCTGCGCAAAGGCAGGCATCCAGCAGGAGATCCG
>JAFZWW010000106.1 GCA_017617005.1 Lachnospiraceae bacterium | reverse complement strand
TACTTGTTATTTCCTTAACTTGACCAACCCAATAATATGCAGTCACATATTCTTTCACCATAGCCGTTCCTGTTACTGCCAATGTCGCAACGAGAAGTGTAGCGATGCTATTCTTCTTTTTATCGTTTAATTCTTTGAATAATTCTTTTGTTTTATTAATTACATGGTCTAATACAAACGAATAATTACAATTCTTGAGTTTACACTCATCAACTATTTTTTCAATTTCCTTCTTTCGTTTATTCGAGTTCTCCTCTACCGAATTTTTATATTTCTTACAATTGGGTATAACAATAGAAACAATAAGACCTGTAATAGAAACTACAATCAAAACACCAGCTAAAAAACCATAACCAATCGGATTATCTACAAATGAAGAAATCACAAAAATAGTTGCAATGATCATGCCTATGGCAAAAAGCACCAATAACCAAATCGGAATCCAAACAATAAAACCTTTATCCTCTTTACCAAGCTTCCACAATTTTTCAATAATAGAGTTATAAACATAAACTACATTAAGCTCATTATTTGAATCTGGTAATTCTTTTTCCTTTTGTTTTTTCCCCATAGTTTCATCTCTTTTCTCAATTTTCAAATATCCTAACACACATTATGATTATCTGCTAACTGATCATGTTTTTCCCTCTTAGTACCCCCTCCCGTACCGCTTGGTCGCGCAAGTATTGTGCAGCGGATATTGCACAAATATACTTGGGCCAACAACGAAAGGAGGGAACGAAAAATGAAAAACCCTGTTAACAATATCACATCAACAAACCTTAACGAACTCCGCCGCGAAGCATCCGCCCTGCAGATGAAAGGCGCACCCTACATGATGGCATCAGTTGTCATCTGGGGGATCATCCTGGCAATAAGGACCACGTCCCTGGACATCCAGATGATGAACCTTCTCACATTCTACTCAACAATGCTCATGATGCCTCTGGGCTGGCTGTTCGGAAAACTCATGGGAACAAACATCTTCAGGAAGACATCCAACCCCGTAAGCAAGCTCGGCTTCCTTTGCACCATGAACCAGATGCTCTACATCCTCATAGTCTCATGGGCATGCACGATGAATCCCGAAGCGATGCTCCTGTTCTTCGCCATCATCTTCGGCTCACATCTCCTGCCCTTCTCCTGGGTATACGACAGCAAGATTTACCTTGTTATCTCGATCGTTGAAGCTGTCGGCTCCCTTATCCTGGGATGCATCTTCGGCGGCGTTGTAATGAGCGCTTTCATCGTAGTATGCCAGCTCATCATCTCTGTTGTGCTCTTTGTTGAATGCAAAGCTTTTCGCACAGCAAAAAAGGCAGCAGTTGAATTATAATGGATAGCGGAAGCCAGGGGACCTTGGATAAAGGTCCCTCTTCCTAATCCATATGAGGCGGAGACGGATAAATGAAAGTCACGATCACACAGGATATCGACTCGGGCACCAAGGTGGAGATCCACTGTCACGAAGTCACGGGCGAGACCGAGAGGCTCCAAAGATACATAAACCGTTTCGATGAGAAGATCACGGGTTCCTCCGAAGGTCAGACATATAACATCGAGATCAGCGCGATCCTCTATATCGAGTCCGTGGACAAGAAGACATTCCTCTACACCCAGGGCAATGTCTTCCTGACAGACAAGAGGCTCTACGAACTCGAGAGCATACTTGATGAGAAGACATTCTTCCGCTGCTCAAAATCCGTCATCGTCAATCTCGAAAAGATAAAGAGCTTAAGACCGGAAGTGACCCGCAACATCCGTGCCACCCTGGAGAACGGAGAGATAATCGTCATCTCGAGAAGATACGCGGCCGCTCTCAAAAAGCTCATCGGACTGGAGGGATAAAAAATGGAAAAAGCAAAAACATATCTCATATATTTCAGAAACGCACTCGCATTCTCTTTCGCATGGCTCGTTCTGTGCGTGGCAATAGTTTCCCTGTTCGGAGGGAACAGCATTACGGCAGTATTTCTCATGAAGCTCCTCGCACTCTGCGCATGGGGATCAGCAGCTTTCGTATTCTCATTCTTCACTGACTTCATGAAGAAGAAAGGCTTCATATCCTGCCTTACTGTATTCTTCATCTTATTCATACCCGTCGAAGTATTGATGTTCTATCTAATGGGCATCTTCACGGGCGCCGGCACACTGCCCCTCTGGATCGCACTTGCAGTGATCGTGGGAGTCTCCTACATCTCATGCATACTCATCGATCTTTTCATAATGAAAAAGCGCGCAGGTGTGTATACAAAGAAGCTGATGGAGTATAAGGAGAAGAAAGCCGCTTAATACCGGTTTACTCCTCACCCGGAGTAAATTCCATAATACCGTCTTCGCCGATCTCAACATCGTCTGATGCATCTTCGTTTGGTACGACTTTAACGAGGGTTGCAAGGACGGTGTTGTATTCTGTGAGGAAGTCATCGTGGTTCGACAGGATGAAGGCCTTGTCGTCTTTCCTGGCGGCATCCTCCAATTCCTTGGCGATCTTGTAAGGAGCCTCAGCGCCTATAGTGGCGGATGTGCTCTTGATCGAGTGGATGAGGATACCGTAGTTCTTGTAGTCTCCGGCATCAAGGAACTTCCTCAGGTCTTCCTTCTTCTCGTCGGAACCCCTTAAGTATTCCTGCAGGATCGAAAGATAGAAGTCCTTGTCTCCCGCGCAGTTTACAAGACCTCTTGCGGTATCGATGCCTTCTTCACGGAGTATCTTGAGGGATTCATCGACTGCATCTTCAGTCTTGGTGCTTTCGCTGCCGGGCTTGCTGTCGTAAGTGATGTGCTTGACCTTATCCTTGGGCAGATACTTTTCGAGCATCTTCTCAAGATATGTGCTGTCGATAGGCTTGGTCAAGTAATCGTCAAAGCCCTTGGAAAGATATCTCTCCCTGGCGCCGACGACTGCATCAGCGGTAAGACAGATGACCGGTGTATCTATATTCGGACCGTCCTTGTGACTCCTGATCAGACGGAATGCTTCCTCGCCGTCCATCTCAGGCATTCTCTGGTCCATGAGGATAACATCGTATTTATTCTTGAGCGCAAGATCCACCGCTTCCTGACCGCCGCCTGCGGTGTCAATCCCTACAAGAGTATCCCTCAGGAATTCCGTTGCAACTACCAGGTTCATGCGGGTGTCGTCAACGATGAGGATCTTGGCATCGGGAGCCCGGAAACTCTCGTGGTAGGCCTTTCTCTCGCCGATACTCTTTTCGAACTTCTCCTTGAAATTGCCGATTGCTTCCTCCGACACGATCTGCTGCGGGATCGTGACTATGAATGTCGAACCCTTGCCGTATGTGCTTTCGACCTTGATGTCTCCGCCCATCTTGTCGATGAGCATCTTGGTGATGGCAAGGCCTAATCCCGTGCCTTCCTTGGTGCTGTTCTTGACGAGATCGAGCCTTTCGAACTTGCCGAAGAGCTTGCTTATGTCATCTTCCCTGATACCTATTCCGGTATCCGTTACGGTCGCAACGATATTTATCACGGGACGGCCGTTGGAAGAGGGCTCCCCCTTCTTCCCCGTCACTTTGAAGGAAACGCTTCCCTTGTCCGTATACTTGACCGCATTGTTCAATATATTGGTTACGATCTGTCTGACCCTGACAATATCGCCATAAAGATGGTCAGGAAGGTTCTCATCGACATCCGTCTCGAAGGTAAGGTTC
>JAFZWW010000105.1 GCA_017617005.1 Lachnospiraceae bacterium | reverse complement strand
CCGGTAAGGATTCTGGGTGATGGCGGCCATAACGGCACACTCACTCAGGTTAAGGTCTATGGCAGATTTTCCGAAATATCTCTGTGCGGCCGATTCAACTCCGAGGGTGTTCTGACCCATATTGATGGCGTTGAGATATCTAAGAAGAACCTCATCCTTTTCCGTCGACTTGGTGACCTCGATCGCAAGATACTGCTCCTGGATCTTACGCTTGATCTTCTTGATCATATTGTCGCCTTCTTCGGTCCAGTCGACGAAGACGGTATTCTTGAGAAGCTGCTGGGTAATGGTCGATGCACCCTGGGTCGATTCACCGCCCGTGCGCACGAACTGGTACATTGCTCTGACCATGCCCTTATAGTCAACTCCGTTATGTTCGTAGAATCTCTCATCCTCTACGGCAACGAATGCAAGTCCGAGCTGCTTGGGAATTCCGTCCCAGGTAACCTCGATACGGTTTGCATCCTGTCCTACATAATGGTCGAATTCGTTTCCCATGGCATCATAAACAATGGTCGCCTGACCGTTTGCAATGATGTCCGAAATGTGGATGACGGGAGTTCCCGCAAGGATCGAATTAAAGAGACCGATACCGCCGGCAAAGAGGCATATTCCGACTCCGATCACACCCGCAAGGAAGAGCTTGAAACCAAGGAGTATAACCTTCCTCACTATCTTCCCGCCATATGAATTTAACTGACGTCTTTTGGCCATGACGCCTTTTCTGCTATAGTCCATTTCTTACTCCATTCATCCGGATCAGAGATAATCAACCGGATTCTTCATGGATATCATCTTGATATCCGGGTCGTCCTCACCGAAAAGCTCCATGATGATGTCCTCGGCTTCGGACAGATTACTTTCGTTTACACAAAAAACACAATTGTACTTATGCCTGTCGAAGAGCTTCTTCCTCGGAAAACTTATGTAGTAGGATATCCTCGACTTTAAAAGGGCATGCTCAAGGATATTCTTCGCCTCCTCGGAATAAACACTGCAGAGCTCATATTCATTGTTTACTTTGAGTGATGAATATATTGTTTCCATATACACCTCATCAGGTTAAACCTAAACATATATTATATACCAAAAACGCCTATTTTGAAAGGAGACACACCCTGTCGCCGAATACGCCGTCCTCCATAAGGAAAGTGAGCGATGTGAACCCATATTCATTGCCCAGACGGCGGAGCACGGCGTCCTTGTCAACGCCCTCTCCTTCGATCAAAATGACCGCATTCATCGACGCAAGACGTTCATCGTATATGCCTGCCTCATCCTCTCTGAGAAGGAAGCAGTTATCGTAATTCATAAGCTCGGGAACATTTCTGTAAAAGTCCGCTCCCGAATAAACAATGACCGCATTATATGAAGAATAATTCTCGGAAATTCCCAGCTGTCCCGAATAACCTTCACACAGATATACGGGACTTATAACCGGCACGAGGCACAGGCACGAAACGGTCCATATAAAAAGCACGCCGGCATATATCACTTTCTTGAATCCGGGATCCTTCAGGAACCTTTCAGCAATATAGGAAATGATGAATCCGAGTCCCATGATCCATATGATCATGACAAAAGGAAAGACCGGCATCAGGTATCTGTCTTCGGCACCCGGAGCGATCAGGCTTTCCGTCAGGATATATCCGCAGACCGAAACAAAAAGTGCCGGTCCGGAAAACCTCATCTTCTTTGTCAGCACCGCAACTGCGGCAGCAATAAGCACAAATACAAGCATCATCACCGCACCGCCGCCGGACCAGCCCGTACGCTCTGCGGTCATAACTGTGAAAACATGGATTCTGTCGGCAAATCCGGCAAGTGTGCTTTCCGCGAACGAAAAGCCTCTGACAGCACGGGAGATATCCCCGAAAACAAACGGATACGCCGCAACTCCCAGAACAGCGGATATTATCATTGTCCTGATCAGATACAGGGCATTCTTTGTCTTTTTTACGGATACCAGATATATCACGGATGACAGTATCAGGAAAAAGAAAAAAATGCAGGTATGGTAACTGGTCAGAAATCCGAGAACGGTCACAAAAATGATCTTCTTGTTTCTTTTCCGGAAATCCCTGCCGTCTGCGATCCTCCTGAGAACAAGATAAGCAAATGCCAGGCCGAAAAATGCCGCAGCCCCGTACATTCCTATAAGAAGTACGGTATCGATCCCTGCAGGGGAAAGCCCGTAAAACAGCGCTGTAACAGGTCCGAGGAATTTTTTGCCGACCACATTCCTGAAAAAGGAACTGATGACTATCATTGAACACATCATGAAGAACATATTCAGAACGCATCCGGGCCAGGGGCTTAAAGTCCCGTACGAAAAAACCGCCCGGACAGCGGAAAAGACGTTCAGCATCATATAATAGAACGGCGGATCGGACTCAGAGATAGAATTAAGATATGCCGGGATCGCAACAAACGGATCGTTACCGGAGACAGCAACATGTTCCGTGATCTCGTAAGAACTCATCCACACAGGGCCTTCATCCGAAAGCCTTTCCGTGAGGCGTACAGGTGTGAACTCTGAATCAGAAAGCTCATAACTCAGTATCTCTATCGTGTGATAGCCTTCCTTGTGATAAACAAAGAAGATATCGAAAGCCAGGACGATTACCAGAGCAAAGATGAGCATCAGATTATATTTCGGATCTTTATCTTTCATTCTCTGCGGATATAAATATCTTAACCGGCTGTCGGTTCTTCATCGGCACTCTTGTTTATAGATGCCGTCAGAACCCGTATTCGTATTTTATCTTGTCACTTACACTTATTTCTTTTCCTGTCTGTACTTCTATAAGTTCAAGTCTTGTATCGGCGATCACCGTATGTTTGCATCCTGCGGGAAGCTCGATCACATCTCCCGCTTTCACGTGTCTTTCCTTGTCATCTATGACCGCGGTCCCTTCACCGGTTATCACGGTCCAGACCTCATCGCGTCTTTCGTGCGAATGGTAATACATATGATGACCGGGAAGCAGTGTCACCTTGATGGTAAGGCTGGTATCTCCCGAATCTATTACTTTGAACGATCCCCAGCTCTTTTCGGAATATTTGATCCCGCCCGTCACCTTTTCAACGACAGGCTTGATATAGCTTGACTGGTGCTTATCCGAAACGAGTATTCCGTCCGGACCCGCAGCAACTATAACATCCTTAAGTCCCATGCATATAAGGGGAATGTCAAGGTCATTGACGGCTGTTGTATTTACGCACTCTCCGCCGAAAATTACATTTCCGAGAGAGTTTTTATCCATCGTCTCGGCCATGGTGTTCCAGGTTCCGACATCCTTCCACTCTCCGGCAAATCTTATGACCCTGATGTTTTCTTCTTTTTCAAGAACGGCATAGTCAAAACTGATGGGATCGAGGGATTCGTATCTTGAAAGCAGATCATCGTATCCTTTATATCCGATCAGTTTCCCTGCAATATCAAGAACATATCCGGCCCTGAAAGCAAATATGCCCGCATTCCAGAGGGCGCCTTCTTTTATGAGTGATTCGGCTTCTTCCTCTGATGGCTTTTCCTTGAAACGGGAAACCTTGCTTATCTCATCCCTGTTTTCCGGAATGATGTATCCGTATTTTGCGGTGGGAAATGTGGGATCGATGCCGAGAAGGCAGATTCCCTTTTCTTCCGAAAGCACCGCTTTTTCAAGCTTAAGGAGTGCGCGGAAATAGTCATCTCCGACATAAGGATCCACGGGACATACGATCACGGGATCTTCCGGCGAAAGTCCTTTTTTATCGACAAGATATGCAAGCGAAAGGATTATCGCGGGAAATGTATCCCTTCTGCAGGGCTCGGGAGAAATATCCGCATCATTTCCGAGCTGGTTGGTGAGCACGGAAAGCTGCTGCCTGGATGCCGCCACGGTAACGACCGAATCCGGAGAAACGGACCTGATCTGGCGGTACACACGCTGCACCATGGATTCCGGCTCTCCCGAAGGAGAAGTGAATATCCTTATGAACTGTTTACTTCTTACTTCATTCGAAAGCGGCCAGAGCCTTCTGCCCGAGCCGCCTGAAAGCAAAACAATATTCATTATCTGTTTGCCGCCTCCAAAGAAGCCTTCTTCATATCGGCTTCGGTCATCATCTTTACAAGCTCTTCAAAGCTTGTTTCGGACGGATTCCACTTAAGCTCCTCAGCTGCCTTGGAAGGATCTCCGAGAAGATTGACAACATCTGTGGGTCTGAAGAAATCGGGACTGACTTCAACGAGCACCCTGCCCGTTGCCTTGTCGATACCCTTTTCATCAAGACCTTCACCCTTGAACTCAAGCTCGATGCCCGCATGCCTGAACGCAAGCTCACAGAACTCCCTTACGGAATGCTGGACGCCGGTGGCAATGACATAATCCTCGGGCTTGTCATTCTGGAGCATGAGGTACATGCACTTTACATAGTCACCCGCAAACCCCCAGTCACGAAGTGAAGAAAGGTTTCCGAGATAAAGCTTATCCTGAAGTCCCGCAGCGATTCGTGCCGCAGCGAGAGTGATCTTCCTGGTGACGAATGTCTCGCCCCTTCTGGGAGATTCATGGTTAAAAAGAATTCCCGAGCATGCAAACATTCCGTATGCTTCCCTGTATTCCTTTACGATCCAGTAACCGTACTGCTTGGCAACGGCGTAGGGGGAATAGGGATGGAAAGGTGTCTTTTCACTCTGGGGCACTTCTTCAACTTTTCCGTAAAGCTCGGAAGTGGACGCCTGATAAATGCGGCAGGTCTGAGTCTGACCCGTAACCCTTACGGCTTCGAGAACCCTGAGTACTCCGGTCGCATCGACATCCGCGGTAAATTCGGGAACGTCAAAAGACACCTGCACATGGCTCTGTGCCGCAAGATTGTATATCTCATCGGGACGGATCGTTCCTATAAGATTCACAAGGCTGAGTGAATCGCCGAGATCTCCGAAATGAAGGAAGAAATCATCCCTTCCCTCAAGATGTGCGATCCTCTCGCGGTAATCAACGGAAGACCTTCTGATCATTCCGTGTACTTCATATCCTTTTTCAAGCAGGAACTCGGCAAGATAGCTTCCGTCCTGTCCGGTGATACCGGTAATAAGTGCTTTTTTCATTCCTGTCTCCGGTTTATTTACTATAATATGCGGCAAGCTTCCTGACCGCTGCGATCGTATCCTCGATATCCTTATCCGTCATCTTCGGATAAAGAGGAATGCTCATGATACCCTTATAAACTTCCTCGGCATTGGGACATAATCCCTTTTCGTATCCCAGATGTCTGTAGTAAGGGAACCAGTACACAGGGACGTAATGAACCTGGCACTGTACATTCTCCGCACTCATCGCATCGAAGAATTCGCGTCTGGTGCAGGTCAGCTTGTCAAGATCAAGCCTTATGATGTAGAGATGTCTGGAAGTATCCGACTCGGGGATCTCCTTTTGCACGATGATCCCGGGAACATCGGCAAATGCTTTGTCGTAGATCTCCACGATCCTTTTTCTCTTTGCCACAAATTCATCGATACGGTCAAGCTGGCTCATCAGAAGGGCTGCCTGGAAATCCGTCATCCTGTAATTGTATCCGAGGCTTATCTCCTCATAATACCAGCTGCCCTCATGAGGAGCATCTTCCATATCTTCCTCGTCGTGGGTTATGCCGTGGGCATGTGCAAGGACGAGCTTCTTATAGTATTCGTCATTATTTGTGAGTATCGCTCCGCCTTCGCCCGCGGTAACGGTCTTGACCGGATGAAAAGAAAAACATGTCATATCAGCGATGTTGCCGACCATCTTACCGTTATACGAGGATCCGATGGAATGGGCCGCATCCTCAATAAAAACAAGGCCGAATTCATCACAGATCGCACGGATCTCATCGGCCTTTACGACCTGGCCCGTGAAGTCGACCGCAATGACGGCTTTCGTCTTATCGGTGATATGTGCCCTGATGCTTGCGGGATCGATATTGTAGGTTTCGGGATCGATATCTGCGAAAACGGGTTTTGCCCCGCAGTAAAGAACGCAGTTAGCGGATGCTGCGAATGTGATGGGTGTTGTGATAACTTCATCGCCCTCTTTGATCCCTGCTGCGATGCAGGCACAATGAAGGGCGCTGGTTCCGCTGTTTACGACAACCGCATGCTTTGCGCCGGTATAGGATGCAAGCCTATCTTCCGCTTCCTTTACCTTGGGTCCGCATGTGATATAGGGACCTTCAAGAACTTTTCTTACTGCTTCGATATCCTCATCGGATATCCACTGTCTTCCATAGTAGATCTTATCTTCCCTGACGGGCTTTCCGCCGAGGATTGCGGGTAATTCCATTGTAAGTCCTTTCGATGAGCATTTACTGCTCATTCCTTCTTCTTGCCATAGCCTTTATGGCATTGTATTTCCTGATGTTCATTCTTTCGGAGATACGGGCTATATGATAAAACGTAGGCTTGAGATTGCATGCCTCCTCAGGAGTGATGACATGATAAAGATTTGCCCTGAGGAATTCAAAGATCGTCTCCCTGCCGTCAAGATTCTCATTATTGGTAGAGATGCACATCGTGAGCATTCCCTTTTTATGATGCTTCCATGAAGGGGAAACGGGGATGAATTTGACGCCCTCGATCATATAAGGCTTCCTGCTCATTCCGTCGGAAAAATAATTGATCCCGAGCTTCTTGCATGCCCTTATCGTATTGAGATCGTATGAATGATTGGGTGCAGCGAAGATCTCGGTATCAAGATCCTGCTGGGCCAGTATATGCTTTCCCTCCCTGAGCTTCTTGAGCTGCGAATCGTAACTCATTCCGGCATACTCGGTGGATATGTCACCGCAGATCAGACCTACACTCTTGCCGGTGGCAAGATGGTAAGTTCCGTGCATGGCTATTCCGTATCCTTCAGCCTTGAGCTCGCGGACAAAATTCCAGAAATCCCTGTTTACGTTATCCTTAACAAGCTTGGGATCACGGTTTTCGGGTATGACACAGAGCAGGGGCTTTATGCCCGTCTCATCGAAAAACCGCCTGAATATCTCGAATTTTTCTCTGTCGAGAGTGGGACAGATGTCCTCAAGTCTTACCAATATCGGATAATCCACTTTTCTGGCCATAAGTAAGGTCTCCTTCACTGATAAAAAACCGCGTGCACAATAAACCCATAATTACATCTATTTTATGATATTTTAGCCATTTAGGCAACTTAAGGATATATTAAGGAAATAATAAAAGAGATCCGGAGGCCGGAGCCTCGGAATCCCTTGTTACTAATGACTGTACGGATCGTTAAACAGCACCTTCAGAGTATCAAACATACCCTCCATCAATTCCATCACCATACGTGCCAGGAATAATAAAAGCAGCGTCAGTCCGAGATATATGATAAACATGACCAGGCAGACTGTCAGGCCCGTTTCGTATACGGTTTTTACTTTGTTGCCGTTTTGGGCATTCTTGTATGAAATACGTAATCCCGCTATGGAAAAACCCATTCCCGTAAGATAAAAAACAACAGCAATCCACCCAACCTGAGCAGACAAATAGCTTAACAACAACATTAATATCGATCCGACGCCAAGATAACCGGGCATAAAAGCCATACGGTGACGCCTTTCATCAACCTTTTCGGCATGTTCATCCGTTTCTTCAAACAATTCATGGAGATCGCTTCTGTCGTTCGGCATACATGTTCCTCCTATTAACCAATATTATAACATAACAAAAAATCCCGAAACCATTAATGGTTTCGGGATCAGAGCTGATGACCAGAATCGAACTGGTGACCTCCGCCTTACCAAGGCGACGCTCTACCGACTGAGCCACATCAGCGTAGCGAGGGGGAGATTCGAACTCTCGACACCGCGGGTATGAACCGCGTGCTCTAGCCAACTGAGCTACCTCGCCTAAAAAAAATGGAACCTATAGGGCTCGAACCTATGACCCTCTGCTTGTAAGGCAGATGCTCTCCCAGCTGAGCTAAGATTCCATTTTGACGTCGACTTTCGCCGACCGACAAAGGCTATTTTACATATATGTAGGTATATTGTCAACAAAAAATTTTACTTTTTTCAAAAATAATTTTCTGTCAAAAAAGTGAGTATTTTACTCGCCACGATCACTGCCACAGTATCGCACATACATTCGCAAAAACGGTGCTTCGCACCTCAGCATCCGCTACCGCGTATGCTTTTTGCTCATGAATGTGCGATACTGCTTCACAGACAATTTCATAAAAATACACTCCGTATCACGCAAGCGTGCACGGAGTGCTTTTTATTCATTGTCTGTGGCAGTGATCTGTAAGTCACATCCTGTCGGGAGCCGAGAAACCGAGCAGATCTATGCAGGTTTCGAGCACCCTTCTCGTGAAATCGATGAGTGCGATATACTCTCCCTTTTTCGCCTCGTCTTCCTCTGAAAGGATCTTGGTCTCGTGATAGAAGGAATTGAGCGCGTTCGCAAGATCGTAGATATATGCACAGATCCTGTGGGGAGCAAGCTCCGTAGCCGCACTGTCCATTGTCTGGGCAAATGAAGACAGGGCCTTCATGAGATCCTTCTCCGATGCGTTGACGGGCGTACCGATCTTAAGGGCGGATACATCCCCTCCCTGAGCCGCATATTTGGCGATTATGGACTTGATACGGACGATGGTGTAGAGGATGTAGGGGCCGGTATTTCCTTCGAAGGAAATGAACCTCTCCATATCGAATACATAGTCCTTGACTGCCTGGTTGGACAGATCTCCGTAAAGGAGTGCGGAAAGACCTACGAGGTCTGCTGTCTGCCTTGCCTCGGCATCATCGATATCCTTGTTTTCTTTTATCTTCGTGTACATCTCATCCTGGATCTCGGTGATGAGGCTCTCGAGACGCATTACGCCGCCGTCACGGGTCTTGAAGGGCTTGCCGTCCTTGCCGTTCATCGTACCGAATCCTATGTGTGAAAGAGTTACCTTATCGGATACAAGGCCTGCCTTTCGTGCCGCCCTGAATACCTGCTCGAAATAAAGATCCTGTCGCTTATCGGTGATATAGATGATCTGCGCGGGATCGTACTTTATAACACGTTCCTTGATGGTTGCAAGGTCGGTGGTGTTGTAAAGGCTTGCTCCGTCGGACTTAAGAACGATGCAGGGAGGAATCTCCTTGGTGTCGGTGTCTTCCTTTACATCGATGACAAGAGCGCCTTCGCTTTCGTATGCAACACCGCTCTCCTTCATATCCTTCACCATGTCGGCAATCAGATACTGCACGGTGCTCTCACCGTTCCAAAGGTCGAAGTCAACGTGAAGCATTTCATAAATGCGCTTCATATCGTTAACGGATACATCGATGATGTGATCCCAGAGTGCACGGTAACCCCTGACGCCGCTCTGAAGCTTGAGAGTGGCTTCAAGTGCTCTTGCGTTGTAATCAGGATCTTCCTTGCTCTTTGCGGATGCGGTGGGATAGATCTCCTCAAGGTCCCTTACGGTAAAGGGAGGCTCCTTGGGATACTCTCCGGTGTATGACTCATCAAAATAGGGAAGATCCGGCTGCCTTTCCCTGATCTCGGTCATCACAAGACCCATGGGCTTTCCCCAGTCTCCCATATGCACATCGCCCACAACCGTATGTCCCATGTATCTGAGGATACGCTTGATGCTCTCTCCTATTATAGCGGGACGGAGATGTCCGACATGGAGAGCCTTTGCGACATTGGGTCCGCCGTAGTCAACGACAATGGTCCTGGGATCCGGAAGATCGATGCCGTACTTTTCACCCTCAGCCATCTTCTTCACATAATCGGAAAGGAAGGATGAGCTGATGTTCATGTTGATAAAGCCGGGCATGACCGCTTCGACGGATTCGAATGCGCTGCTGTCCTTAAGGATTTCAACAACCGCATCGGCGATAGCCTTGGGTGCGCATTTGAATTCCTTTGCGAGAGCCATTGCACCGTTGCACTGGTATTCGCACAAGTCGGGACGGTTGGATACGGAAACCTTGCCGGCCTCCTTCTTATATCCTGCCTTTTCAAAGGCATTTCCCGTTTCTTCGCTTAACAGTTCAAGAATACTTTTCATTAAAAACTCCTTATCGGAACGCAGGCAGGTAATGTCTTTTCATTACATTGCCTGTGTGATTATACCTATCATCAGAAAAAGGAACATTATTACCAATCTTGCACCCGATATGATAAATGCGGCAATCGTGCAGGGATTGGTCTTCTTGCCCTGTTTTTTTGTATTTCCGAAATCCACGCAGGCTATTATCACTCCAAAAAGGGGAATGATAATGCTGAAGACCAGCGCCATTATCGAAAGAGCCTTATCGTTGGCGATAGGATTACCCGTTCTCACTCCGGTCACGGTATCGGCAAATGAGCCGGTGGTCCTGTCCGGAGAACCGGGTTCGGAAATCCTTATCGACAGGCCGTATACGCCCTTGGCAACATATACCTTGACCGCTTTTCCGTCACCGGGAACAACGACCGAACGGTACTCCGTCATTGTGCCGCATGTTACGACCATCGTATGATACCCGGGAGGAACATCCTTGGCAACGGCTTCCCCGCTTCTTAATATGAAGCCGAGATTGCTCTCCGCAAGCTGTACCGTTATATCAGCGGGAGTACTGCTCTCGTTAAGGACCATAAGGTTATAGAAATCATCCCCGTTACCGTTCTGGGGAATGAGTTCCTCATAACCGCAGTATTCACAGACTCTTTTGTTTCCTTCAATCTTTAATGCAGCTCCGCAATTGGGACAATTCATCTTATGCATTCCTTTCATAAAACGCAGGTGAAACGTACCAAATATTTATTATACAAAAAACATGCCGTTCCCGCAATTTTCTCTCGCCCTTGTTCACCTTGAATAAACGCACCCGCAGAAATTCTGCCTGTAGAGATCGTACTGCTTTGATAACTCTATCGAGCGCAGGTATCCGTTTCTTTTCTTGAAATCGGATGGAAGATATTTCATCCCGGTCTCTTCTTCGATCATAAGTCCGATGCGGTTGATGGCTTCGCTGTCCTTAAGAGGCGATAAGGTGAGCGTAGTGGCAAAATAATCAAAGCCTCCCGTCTTAAGTGCGGCCTCCGCAGTGTGCCTCATTCTGAGCTCATAACACTTATGACATCTGGCTCCTCTTTCGGGGCAGTCCTCAAGTCCCTTTGCCATCGCCTCAAAAGAAGACGAATCATAATCGGCATCGATGATCTTTATCTCATACTTACCCTTTTTCTCTGCGTTATATGCATTAATGAGCCTGATCTGTTCTTCTTTTCTCTTGAGGTACTCGGCCTCGTCGCCGATGTTCGGATTGTAGTAATAAACGGTCACCTCACATCTGTCGCAGATCCTTTCGATACACGCACTCGAGCACGGAGCACAGCACGAATGAAGCAGAACGCGTCCTGCTTTTTCGCTCAGCATATCCTCCATTAACTTGTCGAAGTTCACGTTGTTCATAAACGACAGTGTATCATCCTGCGGACACGGTGTATATTATACGGCAGGTTTAATCATAAAAATATGGGCCGGTGATCGAAGGATCGCCGGCCCGCAGCGTTGTGTCTTATTTGAAGTACTTAACTCCGGATTCGAAGATCTTAAGATCCTGCTCGCCATAGATGTTGATCGCAACTCCGTTTCCTATACGCTCGGAGTGGCACATCTTACCGAGGACTCTTCCGTCAGGTGAAGTGATACCCTCGACGCACCTGAACGAACCGTTGATGTTGTAGTACTCATCCATAGAAGTGTTGCCTTCGGGATCCGAATATACGGTTGCAATCTGTCCGTTCCTGAAGAGCTCATCAAGAACTCCCTCGGGTGCGATGAAACGTCCTTCACCGTGTGATGCGGGATTTGCATATACGTTTCCGAGTCCGGCCTCCTGCAGCCAGGGGCTCTTGTCGGATACGACCTTGATATAAGCCATCTTGGAGATATGTCTGCCGATGGTGTTGAATGTAAGTGTGGGTGAATCCGCGGTCTGTCCGGTGATCTTTCCGTTGGGAACGAGTCCGAGCTTGATGATAGCCTGGAATCCGTTACAGATACCGAGGACAAGTCCGTCCCTCTTATCGAGCATCTCTTCAACCGCTTCCTTGATGGATGCGTTTCTGAATGCGGTAGCAAAGAACTTGGCGGAGCCGTCGGGCTCGTCACCTGCGGAGAATCCGCCGGGGAACATGATCATCTGAGCCTGTGAGATTGCCTTCTTAAACTCAGCAACAGATTCCCTTATATCCTCTGCGGTAAGATTTCTGAATACACGTACATCGGCATTCGCGCCTGCTCTTTCAAAGGCCTTGGCGGAATCGTATTCGCAGTTTGTTCCGGGGAATACGGGGATAAATACGGTGGGCTTTGCTACCTTGTTCTTGCATACATAAACATCGGAAGCCTTGTATTCGGGAATCTCGACCTTATCATTTTCATCGGTCGATACAGAATGGAATACGCTCTCAAGTGTTCCGGTCCATGCTTTCTTAATGTCATCGTATGATACCTTTGCTCCGGCATATTCGAATCCGGAAGAGGTGACTTCACCGATAACTTCCGCACCTGCTACGGCACTTACCTGTGCAAGCTTATCTGCGGGAACTTCCGCAACGATATTTCCGAGACCGTTTCCGAATACCTTCTCCGCAACTACGCTGTCATCGATCTTAGCTCCGAGTCCGCAACCCATTCCCATCTTGGCTACGGCTGCGGCAAGTCCCTTGGAATCAAGTGCATAAGCACTGACGATCGACTTGTCACAGATGAGCTTGTAAACAGAATCATAAAGCTTCAGAACCTGATCGTATACGGGCTTCTTATCCGCATCCTTCTCGATGCTGAAAAGAACAAGCTTGTTGCCTGCAGCTTTAAGCTCGGGAGTGATGACTGTTTTAAGGCTTGCGATATCAACCGCAAATGAAACGAGGGTGGGAGGAACATCGATGTCACCGAAGGTTCCGGACATGGAATCCTTACCGCCGATCGAAGGAAGTCCGTATCCAATCTGTGCATCGAACGATCCGAGAAGCGCTGCGAAAGGCTGGCTCCAGCGGGTCGGTCTCTCATCCATACGTCTGAAATATTCCTGGAAGGTGAGTCTTACTTTGCTGACATCACCGCCGTTTGCGGCAATACGTGCAAGTGACTCGGTAACCGCATAAATTGCGCCGTGATAAGGTGACCAGCTTGAAAGATAAGGATCGAATCCGTAGCTCATCATGGTCACGGTATCGGTCTTGCCCTCGAGAACGGGAAGCTTTGCGATCATTGCCTGCTCTTCGGTGAGCTGGAATTTTCCGCCGTAAGGCATTACAACGCTTCCTGCACCGATAGATGAGTCGAACATCTCGACAAGGCCCTTCTGTGAGCACTCATTAAGATCGGAAAGAGTATCGGTAAGAGCCTTGGCGTAATCCTTGTTCTTAACATCTTCAGCTACAGCATCAAGTGCATACTTATCAAAATAGGAATCTGCGGAAGGTGATTCAACCTCTACCTGAGTTTCCTGGTGAGCTCCGTTGGTATCAAGGAATGCCCTTGCGATGTTGACTACGTCCTTGCCTCTCCACTGAAGCCGGAGTCTGGGCTCTTCGGTAACAACAGCAACCTCGACTGCTTCGAGGTTTTCTTCTCCGGCATACTTAAGGAATTCCTGTACATCCTTCGGAGCTACGACAACGGCCATTCTCTCCTGGGATTCGGAAATAGCAAGCTCTGTTCCGTCAAGTCCGGCATACTTCTTGGGAACCTTATCCATATTTACGATGAGTCCGTCAGCAAGTTCTCCGATTGCAACGCTGACACCGCCCGCACCGAAGTCGTTACACTTCTTGATGAGTTTGGTTACCTCGGGGCGTCTGAAGAGTCTCTGGATTTTTCTTTCGGTGGGTGCATTACCCTTCTGGACCTCGGCACCGCAGGTATCGATGGACTTTACATTGTGTGCCTTGGATGAACCGGTCGCTCCTCCGATTCCGTCACGTCCGGTCCTTCCGCCGAGAAGGATGATGATATCTCCGGGATCGGAATTCTCCCTGATAACGTTCTTTCTGGGAGCGGCACCCATGACGGCACCGATCTCCATACGCTTTGCAACGTAATCGGGATGATATACTTCCTTGACATAGCCGGTGGCAAGACCGATCTGGTTACCGTATGATGAATATCCGCTTGCTGCGGTTCTGACTAATTTCTTCTGAGGAAGCTTTCCGGGAAGTGTCTCGGATACCGGTCTGGTGGGATCAGCCGCACCGGTCACACGCATTGCCTGATATACATATCCTCTTCCGGAAAGGGGATCTCTGATCGCTCCTCCGAGACATGTTGCGGCACCTCCGAAAGGCTCGATCTCGGTGGGATGGTTATGCGTCTCGTTCTTGAAGAATACGAGCCACTCTTCTGTCTCTTTATTTCCATCCTTTTCGATCTCAACGGGAACAACGATGGAACATGCATTGATCTCATCGGACTTTTCTTCGTCGTCGAGCTTGCCTTCTTTTCTGAGGCGCTTTGCGGCGATGGTTCCGAGATCCATAAGGCATGAGAACTTGTCGGGACGGTCCGCGAAAAGATCCTTTCTGGTATTCATATACTCTTCGAAGGACTTCTCGAAAGCAGCCTTGTATGCGCCGTCATCAAACTTCACTCCGGTAAGTTCGGTGGAGAAGGTGGTGTGGCGGCAGTGATCGGACCAGTATGTATCGAGAACCCTGATCTCGGTAACGGTGGGATCACGGTGCTCTTCGTTCTTAAAGTAATTCTGGATATGAAGAAAATCCTTGAAGGTCATTGCAAGTCCGAGTGAATCGTAGAGCTTCTTAAGCTCAGCCTCGGGGCTGTCTGCAAATCCGTCAAAGGTCTTGACATCCTCGGGTTCGGGATAATTTACGACAAGAGTGTCAGGTTTTTCCATTCCAGCTTCCCTGGAATCTACGGGGTTGATGAGATATCCCTTGATGCGGTTAAACTCATCATCCGTGATGTTGCCTATGACTGCATATGTAACCGCGGTCTGGATGATGGGGTCCTCGTTCTCGTTGAGGAACTTTATACACTGAACGGCGGAGTCGGCTCTCTGGTCGAACTGTCCGGGAAGGAATTCTACGGAAAATACTCTTGTGCCTTTGGGAAGAGAAAGTGACTCCTGATAGATATCATCTACGGGAGGCTCCGAAAAAACGGTCTTGCATGCAGTCTCGAATGTCGCATCCGAAATATTCTCGGAATCGTATCTGATGAACACTCTCATGTCATCGATCTTAATGCCGAGGAAATTCCTGACATCATGCCTTAAGTGCTTAGCCTGTACCGCATAAGGTTTTTTCTTTTCTACATAGACTCTTCTGACGCTCATTTATCTGCCCTTCTTTCTTAAAAAAGGCCTCAGAAAAAGTGATCACCCCTTCTGAAGCCCCTTTACTATTACATTTACGATAAGATCATGCATCGACTCCGAGTGACTCTAAGATATAAAGGATCTGTCTGTCAAAGGAATCGGGTGATACTCCCAGTGTTACGGAAGTAACTTTAAGTCCCTCAATGAGATAAACGATGTTGAAAGCTGCGGTGAGAGGATCGTCGCAGACAAATTCTCCGCTCTCGACGCCTATCTCGATAAGCTTTCCGATCATCTTGACATTATTGTCAAATTTCTTCTTATAAACATTATCCGCTTTTGCGGGTCTTGCATCAAAATAGAATTCAAAATAAGCCCTGTTCAGATTGCCTTTTTTTCTGAAGAGGTCCTTTTTCTCCTCCTGAAGGAAAAGAAGAAGGATATCGGCAGCGGTTGCATCATCGCTGATAAGGGATGTGAAATCCTCTCCCGCAGCAGCCTGTGACTTCATGACATCGATAAAGAGTTCGGATGTGCTCTCATAATAAAGATACAGACCGCCTCTTGAAATGTCGCAGGCATCGACAACATCCTTCATGGTAACGTTCTTGTAACCCATTTCGGAAAAAACCTTAGCCGCTACATCGATAATGTACTGCTTCTTCTGAATTGATTTGTCACCCATCTTTTATCTCCCGATAAACTGCGATGTGATCACCGCATTTATTTACTCTGACGATTACTCCCAGAAATCAACAATTTCCTGCATCTTGCTCACTGTAAGGTAGAAGATCTGTTCCGAAACGCCTTCTTTCCACAGTGCGGATCTCGTACGCCCTCCGAGAACATATTTACTGAGGATCCCGCAGAGGACATCCCATTCCTTCCAGGTAGCTCCCACGATGATCCTGCGTTCCTCATCATGAGTCTTTATCGCTTTTCTGGAATATATGTAAGGGTAGTTGCGATCCATCAGCCCGGAAACGTTACAGGCTTTTATAAATCCCATCAGTTCCGATGAATAAACGGGAAATGAGATACTCGTATCCGTTACTCCGTTATCGGAATAAGTACTTACCACAGCCTTTTCCGACGCCTGCTGAAGCCAGGGCAGATAGGGAGTCAGAGGACTTATCTTCATTTTGTAATCCTGCGCGAGAGCACGCAGATATTCCGGTGAATCAGTCATATTTCCCATATTTTCAATCCCGATAACTCATAAATCCCCTTAAGGGGCAGACACTTAATATCTTAACATATTTTTAATATGATACAAGTGTCAAAAAACAAAAAAATCAGATTTTTTCGGCTTTGACAGGGGGTCAGACGTCCTCTCTGTCGGTACCGGATTCTCCGCCTTCGCCGCGGATCTTGGCAAGCACATCGGCTCTGCCGTCGCTGACATCCACAAGACTTTCGAGGCTCTGTACGAAAAGTCTCTCCCTGTGCCACCTGTTGTTCTCCTCCCTGTCCATATAAGCCTTGAAGTGGTCGACCTGCCAGGCTATGCAGTCGGAGATGGATATCCCCTCAGGCTCGAACTTTCCGAGAAGCTGACCGGTCCTGCACCAATGGTACAGCTCAGCCAGGACACCCTCACAGGAAACTATCCTCGTCCAGAGCTCTTCGCTTCCGCCGAGGGAGATTATGTAGTCATGGAGAATGTTCAGATCACTTTGTGAAATATTAAGATCGCTCATATGTTCAGTCCTTGACATCCTCATCACCGTTCTTAATGGTATCAATTATGAAGGGAGGTCTGTTCCTGGAAGCATCGAGTGCTCTCCAGATATATTCTCCGATGATACCGATCATGGTCATGACCATTCCGAATCCCAGGAGAACGACGCTCATCAGCGATGACCATCCGGCTATCGGAGTGCCCACGGTGAAATACTCCACAAGGACTAGGATAAAGAGCACAAGAGAAAAAATATCGAATAAAAAACCGGCATACATCATTATCCTCAGAGGAGCATACGAAAAGCTGAGTATGGAATCGAGGACGAGCTTGACCTTCTTGGCCATGGTCCACCTTCCCTTACCCTTTTCACGCTCCAGCCTGTCGAAATAAATGACGTCCGTCTGAAATCCCAGCCACATGACCTGCAGTGTCAGGGATGAATTCTTTTCATTTAATTTAATGAGTTCATTGATCGCTTTTCTGCCGACAAGATAGCAGTCACATCCGCCATCGGGCATATTCTTATTGACCATCTTGCGGATCATCTTGTAATAAAGACCTGCAAAAAGCACGTAGACAGGATTATCCTTCCTGGATCTTCTGGCAGCGAGAACTATCTCGTTCCCCTTCTTCCAGCTTTCGTACATCTGAAGGATCAGAGAAGAATCCTCCTGAAGATCTGCCTGCTTGGTAACGGCGCAATCGCCGGTGCATACGGAAAGGCCCGCAAATATCGCGGCATGCTCACCGAAATTCCTTGAAAGCTTTACGCATCTGACACTTCTGTCTTCAAGACGGATCTCGTTCATTATCTTCCAGGATTCATCCCCGGAACCGTCATCGACAAATACGATCTCATACTCACCGAGCTTTTCGAGAACCTTGGCCTTAAGATCCTCGTAAAGATCCCTGAGAGTATCCGAATTATAGTAGACGGGTATTATTATGGAAATCTTGCTCACTGCTTCGACTCCTTGATAATCTTCTTGTACTCATCGAGATCCCTGATGTATTCACTCTCGTCATAATGCGTGCTGGCAAGGCAAAGAAGCACCGAATCGGCACTGAAATCATACATTTCCTTCCATACCATATTGGGAAGATAGATACCGGTCTTGGGCCTGTTGAGACTGTAGACTATCTCATTACCCTCGCCGTCGAGAACCTTGACCTTACTGGATCCGGCAACATTGATAAGAACAAATTCCGAAACACGGTTGGCATGACATCCCCTTATGACATCGGGATCCGAACCGTAGATATAGAAAACTCTTTTGATATCGAAAGGGATATCCGAACAGCATTCCGCCACGACAAGATTTCCCCTTTCATCTCCCCTCTCGGGAAGCTCCAGCATTCTGACATTGTCAATATTATGCATAGCGCACCTCCGAAGCATATTGATTATATCACATCCGTCCCGAAATTCCCAAAATGCATCCCGCCCTCCGGGCAAAAGAAAAAGACGCCTTCAAGTGAAGACGTCTTGCCTTAAGCAGGGGAAGAGAGGATCGAACTCCCATTAACGGTTTTGGAGACCGCCGCACTACCATTGTACTATTCCCCTATTGGGCCATAAAGTGACCGACCCACGTATTATACAACAACGGTTTTATTGGTGCAAGAAAAAAATATCAGGCTCAGATAACCCTGTCCACGGCATCTCTGACATTGGATACGCCGATCACCTCGGCATCCCTGCCGGCCGCTTTCTTCGCATCCTCCAGTGAAGGTGCCGGAACGATGACCGTCTTAAATCCGAGCCTTACGGCTTCCGATACTCTCTGGGATACCTGGGATACCGTACGGACTTCGCCGGAAAGACCGACCTCCCCGAATGCGACCACTGAAGCGGAAACGGGCTGGTTTTTGAAGGATGATACTATGGCAAGCACCATGGCAAGATCGAGTGCAGGCTCGGTAAGCTTCATTCCTCCGGTAAGATTCACATATGCATCGCAGTCGCCCAGATGCATGCCGCATCTTTTCTCAAGCACGGCCATGAGGAGATTGACACGGTTATAATCAACGCCCGTAGCCTGCCTTCTGGGAACACCCAGATTTGACCTGCAAACGAGGCTCTGTATCTCGACCAGAATGGGACGCGTTCCCTCCATACTGCACGACACGATACAGCCCGAAGCATCGAGAGGTCTTCCGTTCAGAAGATACTCCGAAGGGTTGGTAACCTGTACAAGTCCCTCTCCTCTCATTTCGAACACGCCTATCTCGTTGGTGGATCCGAAACGGTTCTTGACTCCTCTTAAGATCCTGTATGAAGCATGCCTGTCGCCCTCGAAATACAGGACGGTATCGACCATATGCTCCAGAACCCTGGGACCCGCAACCGTTCCTTCCTTGGTGACATGTCCGACAATGAAGACGGATATGCCGAGAACCTTGGCAAGCTGCATGAGCACCTGCGTCGATTCCCTTACCTGTGACACGGAACCCGGGGCGGATGAGACCTGTTCGCTGTACATCGTCTGAATCGAATCGATGACGCAGACATCAGGAACGGTCGAACGCATCACTTCGGCGATCGTATTAAGATCCGTCTCACATAAAAGCTTCATGTCACCGGCGAATTTTCCGATACGGTCCGCCCTCATCTTGATCTGTGCGGCGGATTCCTCACCGGATACATACAGTACCTTATGTCCCGCGGCAGACATATTTCTGCAGACCTGAAGGAGCAGCGTTGATTTTCCTATTCCGGGATCGCCGCCGATAAGAGTAAGGGAGCCTTTCATGACTCCTCCTCCGAGAACCCTGTCGAGTTCATCGATGCCGGATGATTCCCTTATTCCCTCTTCGCCGGAAACATCGCTTATTGATGTCACCGCGGCGGAAGATGCGGAAGACACACCGCCCTTTGCAGCCGATGCGATACGGAAACTTGCACTGGATGAATCGCCTTTGACAACCTTCTCTTCCACGAATGTATTCCACTCATGGCAGCCGGGACACTGTCCCATCCACTTCGCGGATTCATAACCGCAGCTCTGGCAGAAATATACGCTTGTCTGCTTTGCTTTTGCCATATGGATTATGCCTTGGATACCTTAACGTGTGCCTTGCGGTTTCCCGACAGATCAAGGGAAAGGCTGAGCTTTCCGCCGAGTCCGGTCTTGACCGCGCCTGTCTCGTCACCGTCTTCTTCGATGGAATAAAGAGTATCTTCGGCAAGTCCGAGCGTGATCGAAACAGCGCCCTTTCCGCTTACATCAAATTCCATTGAATCCTCGGTCTCCTCAAATCCGGTAACCGTTGTTCCGGGAACGGATTCATATACGAAAAGACCGTTCTTCTCAAATCTGGTTATATCTTCATACGTCTTGACCTTGAGAAGATCTCCTCCGAAAGGAAAATCCTCTGCTTTGGTCTTTTCCTTGAGATGATGATCTCCGAACGCAAGCTTTCCGCCGTCTTCCGCATAAAGTATTTCAGCCATTTTTTATTCTCCTCCGTTTATTTATTTCTTAGGCTCTTTAACCTTAAAACAGACTTTTCCTCCCGAGAATGAACAGGTCACGCTGTCACCCGGTTTAACATTTTTCCGCAGGATCTCTTCCGCGAGCGGATCCTCGACAACAGTGAGCATCGCTCTCTTCAGGGGTCTCGCACCCATCTTCCTGTCGGCATATTTCTCGATGAGATGACTCTTTACAGAGGGTGCGAGCTTGAGCTCGATATCCATCTGTTCCTTGCATCTTTCACCGAGCTGTCTTGCAAGCAGATCGACGATATCCTTAAGGTTCTCGTCACTGAGCTGACTGAACACGACGATGTCATCGATCCTGTTGATGAACTCAGGCTTGAAGATCCTCTTGACTTCCTCCATGACACCGGACTTCATTCTCTCGTAATCAGCCTTTTCACCGCCGCCCGATGCACCGAATCCGAGGTTCTTGGGATCTACTATGCGCTGTGCTCCGGCATTGGAGGTCATGATTATGATAGTGTTCTTGAATGAAACCTTCCTGCCCTTCGAATCGGTCAGGTGACCGTCATCGAGAACCTGAAGAAGTATATTGAAAACATCGGGATGGGCCTTCTCGATCTCATCGAAAAGAACTACGGAATAAGGATTACTCCTTATCTTATCCGTAAGCTGCCCGCCCTCGGAAAATCCGACATAACCCGGAGGTGAACCGATCATCTTCGTGGTCGAGAAGCTCTCCATATATTCGGACATATCTATCCTGATGAGGGAATCCTCCGAACCGAACATTGCTTCCGCAAGTGCCTTGGAAAGCTCGGTCTTACCCACACCCGTAGGTCCGAGGAAAAGGAAGGATCCGACGGGACGCTTGGGATCCTTGAGTCCCACACGTCCTCTTCTCATAGCCTTGGAGATGCCTTCAACGGCTTCCTCCTGACCGATGACTCTCTTATGAAGAATTGACTCGAGCTTAAGGAGTCTGTCGCTTTCTTTTTCGTTCAGCTTGGTAACGGGGATCTTGGTCCACATTGCGACAACCTTTGCGATATCATCCTCGCCTATGCTGCCCTTGCGGACACCGGATTTCTCCTCGCTCTTCTTGACAGCCTTCTCGTACTTCCTGATGAGCTCGTCCTGCTTGAGCTTGATCTCCCTTGCCTGAAGGAATGCTTCCATACGGATGGAAAGCTCTATCTGCCTGTCCATCTTGTTGATCTCATCGAGCATTGCCTTATGCTTTTCGGGAACCTCCATCGTGCGCAGGTGTGCGCTTGCGGCAGCTTCATCGATAAGGTCGATAGCCTTGTCGGGAAGGTTCCTGTCGTTGATGTATCTGGCCGAAAGTCTTACCGCAGCATCGATTGCTTCGGGTGTGATCTCGATATTGTGGTGATCCTCGTATTTCTGCTTGATGCCCTCGAGAATACGTATACTCTCTTCTTCCGTGGGTTCCTCGACCGTAACGGGCTGGAAACGTCTCTCGAGAGCAGCGTCCTTCTCAACATACTTGTGGTACTCGGCAACGGTAGTTGCACCTATGAGCTGAAGCTCACCCCTTGCAAGCGAGGGCTTCATGATATTGGATGCATCGATGGAGCCTTCCGCTCCGCCGGCGCCTATAAGTGTATGTATCTCATCCAGGAAAAGAATGATATTTCCGTTATCTTCGACTTCCCTGATGACACGCTTTATCCTCTCCTCAAATTCACCGCGGTATTTGGAGCCCGCTACCATTCCGGGAAGATCGAGCGTAAGGAGTCTCTTGTTCTTGACCGTATCGGGTGCTTCTCCGGATGCTATGAGCTGGGCGAGCCCTTCAACAACGGCAGTCTTACCGACACCGGGTTCACCGATGAGGCAGGGATTGTTCTTGGTCCTTCTCGAAAGTATCTGGATGATCCTCTTGATCTCATCCTTCCTTCCGATAACGGGATCCAGCTTTCCTTCCTCGGCAAGCTTGGTAAGATCTCTTGAATACTGACCGAGAATGGATGCTCTCTCTCCCGATTCTCCTCCGCGTGCCATAAGATCCTCGCGCGCAAGCGCAGGGTCCTGTCCCATTGCCGCAAGAGTATCCGCATAAACCTTCATGGGATTGATGCCCATCGTTGCAAGAAGTCTTACCGCAACGTTCTCGCCTTCCTTGATGAGCGCAAGGAGAATATGCTCGGTACCGGTAACTCCCTGTCCGAACCTCTTTGCAAGTTTGTGCGCCTCTTCAAGTATTCCCCTTGCCCTGGGTGAATACTCCTCCCTTGATTCGATCGCAAGGGCGGTATTGAAGCTTATCATGTCCCTGATCATATCGGTGAGTTTTGCGGTATCGACATTATTGGCCGCAAGTACTCCGCCGGCCATGCTTTCCGTGTTCAGGGCAAGTCCGAGCAGGATGTGTTCCGAACCCACATAACTCTGACGGAGCTTTTTGGCCCATTTGAAAGCGATGCCGAGGGACTGTTTTGCTTTTTCAGAATAATTATCTTCCACCTTTATCTCCTGACTGTTAAAGACTTATTCTTTGGAATGATCGGATGCGTAATCGTCAAATATCCGGTCAACCAGCTTATGGACATCCTCACGGGAGATATTCCTGCAGAATGCCCTTGCGATATCAACCCTGAGGCTTTCTCCGAGTTCCTCGAGAGCGATCGCTTTATCGGGATCCACGCTTATCACTGCGCCGCGCCTTCTGTCCACCTTGACATATCCCTGCTGTCTCAGCACCGTATATGCTTTGTTGACCGTATGCATATTGATGCCGATATCGTTCGCAAGCTGTCTTACGGAAGGAAGAGGATCGCCGTCATTGAGCCTCGCCGCCGCGATACCCATGATAATCTGATCGCATAACTGGCTGTATATCGCTTCATCACTGTTAAAATCTATCTCTATATACATCTCTTCCTCCTTTCCGCAAAGATAAGGAATATAAGCCAATGCTGTTATATATAAGATATAACAAATACCCTTCCGGGTCAATCTTTACAGGCTTCTTTCGGATCCCTTTTTTACCAAAACGGGACGTGCCGGATGACCGGCCGTCCCGCTTGAAAGAACATGATTATTTATCGTCATCGTCCCAGTTGAGGAATCCGAATTCGAATTCATCATCGTCATCGTCAACGGGAGGTTTTCTGTGGTGCTCCTTTACGGGGGCATCAGCCTGAGGTCTGGGTCTGTGGACTCTTCTTTCCGCTTCGGGTTCTGCAGGTGCTGCGGGTCTTGCTTCCCTTGCTTCCTGGGGAGCCGCTTCACGCACGGGTGCCTCGGCTGCTCTTCTTTCCTGGGGTTCTGAAGGTCTTACGGTATGTGAGCTCTGTCCCTTCTGGACATCAACAGGTCTTCTCTCACCTGCGGGTCTTACGGGTCTTTCACCGGTTCTGGCTTCGGGATTTCTTGCAGCGCCTTCTGCGGGTCTTCTGCGCTCGGTGCCTTCCCTGCGGACAGGCTCCCTGTCTCTCGATGTGCGCTGTACACGTCCGCCTTCTGCGGGTCTTCTTCCCTCACCGTGTCCGGCAATCCTCTTTGCTCTTTCTTTTTCTGCCTCAGCGAATGCGGCCCTGTCATCAAGATCCTTCCACTTCATGAAGAAGAATACGGCTGCAGCGATAACTGCGATAAGAAGGATGATAACGATGATAAGTCCGGTCCTGAGTGACTTTATCTTGGCTTCCTGCTTCTGGAGAAGCTGGGAATTGGTCTCGTTGGTCTGGAAGAGATTATCGATGTTGTACTGTCTTCCCTGCTCATAATCGAGAAGGAACCATCCGTCAGCCTGCTCCTGGGTCTCCCAGCGTCTCTGAACGGTGGTCTGAACGGTCTCGGTAGTGGTCGGAGTGGGATCGGGTTCGGTACTTTCACTGGGCTCCCTGAGCTCTCCGGAAAGATTTACGAAATCTGATCTGATATAACCTGTGGTGCTGACTCCGTCCTTGGTGAAGGTCAGATAGTACCAGGTATTGCCGTCGGTTCCCTGCTTGGTTCCGGTTACGGAAAGGGTAAGTCCGCTGGCTGCCTTTGCAACGATCTCACTGTTGGTGGATGCATCGGCTCTTACGTTAACATCTGCGGTGGTTGTTCCGCTGACGGTTTCGACAACGGTTACTCCCTCGGGATTGGCTGTGGGAGTTGTAGAGGTTGTTGTAGTGGTGGTTCCGCCCGCTGCGGGTGTGGTTCCGTCGGTGATCTCAACAAGGTCGGATCTGATGTATCCGGTCCTGGTGGCATCAACGGTGATCTCATACCATACATATCCGTCGGTTCCGTTGGTCTGGCTCTTGATCTCGACCGTATCGCCCTTTGAAAGGCTTGCGATCGCTTCGGATGAAGTGGATGCCGAAGCTCTTACGTTAGCGGTTGTGGAAGTTACCTTTCCGGTGCTGGCCGCAAGAACGGAAAGAGCAAACTGCTTTCCGAAAAGGATAGCACATGCGGCAATAACGATCGCTGCCGTCACGACTATCTGTCTAATAATCTGGGTTCTGTTTTTCGTTTTCATTTTTCCGATTACCTCCGTCATGCTTCATCGATCGCTTTACCGATGTCATGTCTCATGTATTTATTCTCAAAGGTGACCCACTCGGTAGCTTCATACGCTTTCTTACGTGCTTCCTTCAGGTCATTGCCGAGTGCCGTGATACCGAGCACCCTTCCGCCATTTGTGACTATACGGCCGGCTTCGTCGAACTTCGTTCCGGCATGGAAGCAGAACGCATCGTCCTTACCTTCAAATTTCTCAAGTCCTTCGATGGGGAATCCCTTTTCGTACTTTACGGGATATCCGTCACTTGCAAGCACTACGCAGACGGCAGCCTTATCGGAGAATTTAAGGTCGATCTCATCAAGCTTTCCGTCTATGCAGGCATCGATAACATCAAGGATGTCATTCTCAAGCCTGGGAAGAACAACCTGCGCTTCGGGATCGCCGAACCTCGCATTGTACTCGAGAACCCTGGGGCCCTTCGGTGTGAGCATGAGTCCGAAGAAAATGACTCCGTGGAAAGGCCTTCCTTCAGCCGCCATCGCATCAACGGTGGGCTGGAATATATTCTTTTGGCAGAACTCATCTACTTCCTTGGTATAGAAAGGAGTGGGGGAGAAATTGCCCATTCCGCCGGTATTGAGACCGGTGTCTCCGTCGCCCGCTCTCTTGTGATCCTGTGCGGAAGACATTATCTTGACGATCTTGCCGTCGACAAAAGAAAGAACGCTTACTTCACGTCCGGTCATGAACTCTTCGATGACCATCTTATTTCCTGCGGAACCGAACTTCTTGTCCTGCATGATGGTCTTAACACCCTCTTCGGCATCGGCAAGAGTCTCACATATGAGAACTCCCTTTCCGAGAGCAAGTCCGTCAGCCTTAAGGACGATGGGGAATTCCGCCTTGGTCCTGAGATATTCGAGAGCCTTTTCGGGATCGTCAAAATTCTCGTAAGCTGCGGTGGGAATTCCGTATTTCTTCATAAGATCCTTGGAGAAAGCCTTGCTGCCTTCGATTATAGCGGCATTCTTTCTGGGACCGAATGCCCTGATGCCGGCTTTTTCAAGTTCATCGACAAGTCCGCCGACAAGGGGATCGTCCATTCCCACGATAACAAGATCGATCGCATTTTCTTTCGAGAATGAAACGAGCTTGTCAAATTCCATTGCACCGATGGGAACACATTCCGCAAGTGCGGCGATTCCGGCATTACCGGGTGCACAGTAGAGTTTCGTACATCTGGGGCTCTTGGCTACGGCATGAGCGATAGCATGCTCTCTTCCGCCGCTTCCGACAATAAGTATTTTCATCTTACACCTTTCTTACACAGCGTCCGTTTTCCATACGGATGCGTCCGTTTGCATAATCATCTATCGCCTGAGGAAGAAGTATCCATTCCGCTTCCTCCATGACTCTTCTCTGCAGTACTTCGGGTGTGTCACCTTCAAGTACGCTTACGGCCTTCTGTGAAATGATGGGGCCTTCATCCATGCCTTCGTTAACGAAATGAACGGTTGCTCCGGTAACCTTCACGCCTCTTTCGAGAGCCCTTTCATGAACCCTGAGTCCGTAATATCCGACTCCGCAAAAAGAAGGAATGAGTGAAGGATGGATGTTGATGATCCTTCCCGGATAAGCACTTACCATTTCCTCGGGGATCTTTACAAGGAATCCCGCAAGAACGATGAGATCCGGTCCGAGCTCTGCGAGCTTGTCGAGGAATGCCTTGTGAAAATCGGCTCTTTCGGGAAACTCTTTGGGGCAGATCGTAAATGCGGGAATACCCGCAGCCTTTGCCCTGTCGAGACTCTTTACTCCGTGGTTATTGCTGATGACACCGACGATCTCGGTATTTGTGATCGAGCCGTTTCCGATTCCATCAATGATAGCCTGGAGATTAGTTCCGCCTCCGCTCACACAGACGACAATTTTCAGCATAAGGTTACTCCCTTTTCACCCGCAACGCATTTTCCTACGATGTAAGCCTTCTCCCCTGCGCCGTTAAGTATCTCAACTGCCTTATCGGCATCTGCGGGATCGAGTGCGAGGACCATTCCGAGTCCCATATTGTAGGTGTTGTACATCATCTTCTCCTCAATACCTCCGGTCCTTGCGAGAAGTCCGAAGATGGGAGGAATGTCATAGCTGTTCTTGTCGATCTGAGCATTTATTCCGTCAGGAAGCATCCTGGGAATGTTCTCATAGAATCCGCCGCCGGTGATGTGACTGCATCCCTTGACCCTGACTCCGCCGTTCTTGAGAGCTTTGAGAGCCTTCACATAGATCCTGGTGGGAGTAAGGAGAGCTTCACCGAGTGTCTCACCGAGCTCATCGTAATATTTGTTCAATGACTCGGAGGTCATATCGAATACTTTTCTGATAAGTGAAAAACCATTCGAGTGGATTCCGCTTGATGCGATTCCGACAAGTGTGTCACCTTCTTTGATATCGGCACCGGTGATCAGGTCCTTCCTGTCGACAACACCAACCGAAAATCCCGCGATATCATATTCTTCATCGGGCATCATTCCCGGATGCTCTGCGGTCTCTCCGCCTACAAGAGCACATTCGGACATCTTGCAGCCTTCCGCAACGCCCTTGACTATCTCTGCGATCTTCTCGGGATAGTTCTTGCCGCATGCGATGTAATCAAGGAAAAAGAGAGGCTCACCGCCGGCACATGCAACGTCGTTGACGCACATCGCAACACAGTCGATTCCGATCGTGTCATGCTTATCAAGGATCATCGCCGCCTTGAGCTTGGTTCCGACTCCGTCCGTTCCGGAAAGAAGAACGGGCTCTTCCATTCCTTTGAATGCCGCAGCGCTGAAAGCACCGGAGAATCCTCCGAGTCCTCCCATCACTTCGGGTCTGTTTGTCTCACCGACGTATTTCTTGATGAGTTCCACAGATCTGTATCCCGCCTCAATGTCTACGCCTGCTGCCTTGTAATCAAGTGCCATGATTTCCCCTTTGCTGAATGAGTTTATTTGTTCTCGAGATATTTCTTGTATCCGACCTTCTGTAGTTTAGCATCTTTATCCTGAACCTGTTTCTTAAGATCGGATGAATATTTCTTAAGCTTCGTAAGAAGCTTCTTATCGGAGGTTGCAAGGATCTTCGCCGCAAGAAGTCCCGCGTTTGCCCCGCCGTTTATGGCAACGGTCGCTACGGGAATGCCCGAAGGCATCTGGACTATCGAATAGAGCGAATCCCTTCCGCCGAGTGATGTGGTGTGCATGGGTATTCCTATGACGGGCATGGGGAAGATCGCCGCGCACATTCCGGGAAGATGGGCTGCCATGCCGGCTCCGGCGATGATGACCTTGAATCCCTTCTTCTCAGCGGTACTTGCATACTCAAAAAAAACATCCGGCTCCCTGTGGGCCGAAATAATAGTCATTTCATAACCTATCCCCAGTTTATCAAGGATCTCGGCTGCCTTGGCCATTACGGGCATATCGGAGTCGGAACCCATGACTATTCCTACGGATGCAGGCTGTTTTTTAGCTGTTGTACTCATAAAACCTCCCGATCATTTCCTTATAAAAGGATAAAATGAAAATCCATTGTTTATTTTACTAAAATAAACTGGGTCATGCAATATCAAAATGCCTATATTTAGTTACCGCACGCCCATTTACGACTATATTTGGTGCCTGTCCGGGCAGGCTGTCCGACTAAAAAACTCCGGCATTTACGCCGGAGCATTTTCCTATACGGGTATCCACAGAAGAAATGCGGATATGATGAGCGAGACGGAATTGAGAACAATCCCTATGATCCCGCTTATGTGGAATGAGTCCGGGAGTCTGACGGCCATTACCCCCATAAACCATCCGACAAGTGCATATAAGGTGGCAAGAGCGCAGCCGGCACCGAATCCCATCGGTACGTCCCCGCTCAGAAGATAGCTGCTGACGATCCCGTAAACAAGGGATACGAGAGCTATCACGCCGAGTATGGCGGACATGATCCCCACGTAAGGGTGCCGCCTGTTTGTAAACATGTAAGATCTGCGCATCAGAACATTATCTTTGATCTTGATGAAAGGAGCTTGGCTCCGCTGACAACAAGCATGATCCCGGCACCGAGTCCGAGAATGATGGTTGCGATTCCGATAGCAAGATCCCATGCTCCGGTTGCTCTGACAACTTTATAGATCTTTTCCTCTTCCATTTCCTATCTCCTTTCATAACGTGCCAAAAATACGGCACTCAGGTAAGATTTATTTTGCTCCGTAGAGTGAGTAATATTCGTCGAGAGCTTTCTTAAGCTCATCATCGATCCATACCTTACCCTGTCTTTCGGTATTGTACAGATATTCTGTGACCTCCTCCATAGTGACTATGGCTGCGGTATCGAATCCGTAGGTTGCCTTGATCTCGTCAAGTGCTCCCGAATCGGAGTGAAGTCCCTTTTCCATACGATTGAGAGAAACGATGAGTCCCTTGATCTGAACGTCTGCCTGTGCCTTGATTATGGGATAAGTCTCTTCGATCGACTTTCCGGATGTGGTGACATCCTCGATCATGATGACCCTGTCGCCGTCACCCAGCTTGGATCCGAGAAGGATTCCGGTATCGCCGTGATCCTTGACTTCTTTTCTGTTCGAGCAGTATCTTACGTCGATTCCGTAAAGCTTTGAATATGCGATCGCAGTGGCAACTCCGAGAGGTATTCCCTTATATGCGGGTCCGAAAAGGACATCGAAATCATCTCCGAAATTGTCGTGGATCGCCTTGGCATAATATTCACCGAGCCTTCCGAGCTGTGAGCCCGTGACATAAGCTCCCGCATTCATGAAAAAGGGAGACTTTCTTCCGCTCTTGAGAGTGAAATCCCCGAACTTGAGGACCTGGCACTCGATCATAAAATCAATGAATTCCTGCTTGTACTGTTCCATTTATTCTCCTTTTATCAAACCATTATTGGATCTCTGGTTATCTTTATCGTTGTTATCGCAACCTGGTCACCGGTGATGGCCACATATAATTTATCGGGATTTCCGTTCAATGTTGTGGTGTTCTTGATAAAGAGGCCGCGGTTTTCGGTGGTGGTTATGATCTGGTTTCCTTTTCTCTTGAAAGTCACACTGCAGTCGATGCCATCCTTAAGAGCCTGCTTCCATGCATCCCAGCCCGCGAAGTCATCGTTCTTGTTGACGATGAGCTTGTTGTTAAAGGAGCCTCTGTCCCAGTATTCACCGTCAAGTCTTATAAGGGCATACTCCTTGTATCCGCCTGTATAGGGTTCACCGCTCGGTGAGGTATAAACACTGATGTACGGACAATGCCAGATAAGTCTCGCAGTGGGAAGACTCATGGCATGGAAAGTGATGGTAAAGCCGTTATCAAGAGGAATGCCCTTTGATGCGGCAGTCTTATGTCCGTTGACCTGTACATTGGGAATGTCACCTTCGGGACGTTCAATGTAACTGACTTCATCGGCTATCCTGGTGATGTAATCATCGGAAACGGATTCTTTGTCCCTGTCGATGCTGACTTCATCAATGACGCAGTACTCTCCCGCAATGCTTATGTAAGCATATCTTGAACTGTCGGGAAGTGCAAGTGTGATGATCATCGAAACATCGGAAGGCTGTTCCTTCCTGGTGATCTTTATGCGGACATGGTCATTTATCTTGACCGCCTCGATATCATATTCATACGGTTCTTCACCCGATGCCGCGAAATCCCTTCCCTCGGGAAGGATCTCGGTCTTCACATTTCTGAACCCGTCACCGGTCACATTTCCGTCGAGTCCTATGACGCCGTATTCAAAATAGGCCATCTCCAGGGCACTCTTGTCATCTTCATGGACGCGTCCGTCGAGCGCATCAAAAAGAATGAGCGACGGCTTTCCGGGCTCCTCCGATCCTTCCTTGGTCGAGGCTGACAAATGTACACGTGTGATCGAAGCTGAAAGGTTTATGCCATCAGAAAAGTCACTCATAAACTCATCGCATTCGAGTCCGGTCCTTCCTGAAAGCTCCCTTACGGTATTGCGCTCCTTCATCTTATATTCGGTATCCAGATCGATCAGGTGCATCATGACCTTGGCGAATCTGGGATCAAACTGTGTTCCGGAGCCTTTGACGATCTCCTCACGGACGAGCGGCTGGGGGATAGCGGATCTGTAACTTCTGTTCGACGTCATGGCATCATATGCATCCGCCACGGATATGAGCCTTGCTATCTCGGGGATATCCTCACCCTTACGGCCCTCGGGATAACCCTTGCCGTCGTAACGCTCGTGGTGGTAATGCGCACCGATGCTCAGATAGGGATACTCATTTATACTCGACAGGATCTGGTCTCCCATTGCGGGATGCTGCTTGATAACTTCATATTCCTCGGGAGTGAGTTTTCCGTTCTTATTGATGATGTCATCGTCGATACCTATCTTGCCGACATCATGCAGAAGAGCGGAATAATATACCTTGTTGCAGTCTTCCTCACTCCACCCGAGAGTTTTGGCGATCTTTTCGGAATAGTCCGCTACTCTTATGGAATGGCCTCGTGAATACTCATCCTTGGCGTCGATCGCAGTAACAAGTGCCCTTGCGGTCTGTTCAAAGAGTCTCTGGGAAAATACCTGCTGCTCCTTCAGATGTTTCATCTGTGACGATCTCAGTTTTCTTACCTGCTTGGTACCGTTATAGATGATGATAACCGCAACTATGGTCACGAGATTGGAGAAAAATCCGGGAATCGCAAGCAGATTGCCGTTTATTGCGATGCCTATGAAAAGTCCGGGTAACTGGAGCACCAGAAGAACAATTGATGTGATGAATCCGACCTTGCCGAAGAACACCACCAGAAAGATCAGACAGATATTCGCTATTGAAGAGAACATTCCCGTAAAAGAGGAAAACTGTACGTCATTGCCCAGGAACCTGACTGTTTCACCGGATCTGTTGGCCAAAATGGTATAAAGGGACGCAGCGGCATAAATAACCATCAAAAGCACAAACAGCGATTTGGGTATATCTTTTCTATTGGAAGATCTATCCATCAACAGTCTCCTTGAGGCTATGACACGTAACAAGCCCCTATATTATACTCCCAATCGGTGTAAAAAATCCAAAAATATGATAAAATATTCGGGTGCTGCCCCCCGGGGCAAATATCAGTCGGAGGCATTATATGATCAAATCTGAACTCGGAGAGATCAAAAAGCTCTACACACCCAAGAACTGCTCCGTCACAAGGATCGCAGGATGCTATGTTGACGCGGAAAAGAATAAAAAAGCGGTATTTGCCAAGCCCTTCACCCAGATACCCGAAGAAGAGATGTACAAATACTTCGATATCTTCAGAAAGGCCCTGTCAGGAACCGTCGGAAAAAGTGCCCTGACCCTGGACATCACGGATGAAGCCGAAAAAAAGGGAGGCCAGCAGGAATTCCTTTTAAAGCTCAGGGAATCCGGACTAAAGGATGACGATCTTCTCGACGATTACTACAACCGCATAATCTCATCCTTCGAATATGTCGGAAATTACCTGATTCTCGTAGCTCACGACATCTACGATGTACCCGGCAAGACCAGGGACGGCGCCGTAAATGACGATGCATCGGACGATGTATACGAATACATCCTCACCGTCATCTGTCCCGTGGATCTGACCGAAGCGGCTCTTTCTTTTGACCCAAAGTCAGGAGAATTCCACGACAGGAAAAGGGACTGGATAGTAAAGCTTCCCGCCCTCGGATACCTTTTCCCCGCTTTCAACGACCGCGGAAGCGACATCCACTCTGTCATGTACTATTCCAAGGATGCCGAGAACCTTAACGAGCAGTTCATCGAGCTGATGCTCGGTGCATACGAACCCATGAGCGCAGGCTCACAGAAGGAAACCTTCGAGGCAATAGTTGAGGAGACACTCGGAAACGAATGCAGCTTCGGAAACGTCAAGAACATCCACGAGGAAATGTCCAGGATGATCGCAGACGCCAAGGAACAGCTCGCCCCCCTCACAATGGAAAAGAATGACATCAGGGACCTTCTCGAAGGGAGCGGCGCAAGCAATAAGAAGCTCAAGACCTTCGAGGACACCTATGAAAAGGTCGCTCCCGAGGACAGGCCCCTTATGATGAGCAACATCTACAGCTCGAGAAGTTTCGATGTCAAGACACCCGACGTAGTCATCAAGGTCAAGCCGGACAGGACCGATCTTGTGAACGAACAGAACGTAGACGGCAAGGACTGCATAGTCATCGAGCTGAACGGAGAAGTAGTCGTTAACGGAATCAATATAAGATCTGATTCGGAGGCATGATATGAACAAGATCGCAATCTTTATGGCAGACGGATTTGAAGAGATCGAAGGACTTACTGTTGTGGACATAGTCAGGCGTGCCGGAATAGATATTGACATGGTGTCAATAGGTGGAAGACTTGAAGTTAACGGATCCCACGGCATTGTCATAAAGGCCGACAAGATCATCGCCGATATAAACAAAGACGACTACAACATGCTCGTTCTGCCCGGTGGCAAAGCAGGAACCGAGAATCTGGAAAAATGTGAAGAGCTCGTTGATATGATCGGCAATTTCTACGGAGCCGGAAAATACATCGCAGCAATCTGTGCAGCTCCGAGCATCTTTGCCCACAGGGGATTCCTCATGGGAAGGAAGGCAACCTCCCACCCCGCTTTCGAATCACACCTTGAAGAAGGCGGCGCCATAGTAACCCACGCTCCCGTTGAGATAGATTCGGGAATAATCACCGGACAGGGAATGGGAGCATCAATCGAATTCGCACTTGCGATCACAGGCATCATGGCAGGTCGCGAAAAAGCAGACAGTATCGCGGAAGCAATCGTTTATAAGTCTCCCGCAAAATAAGACAGGAAAGACGTTATGGAAATTGAAAGAAAGTTTTTGATAGACAAGCTGCCCGAGGATCTCGAGCAGTATCAGGTACGCAAGATCGAACAGGCATATCTTTGCACCAGCCCCGTCGTAAGGATCCGCAGGGAGGACGACAGTTTTTATCTTACCTACAAGGGATCGGGAATGATGGCCAGGGAAGAAGTAAACCATCAGCTTACCTCCGAAGCCTACTATCATCTCCTTACCAAAGCAGACGGAAACGTAATATCCAAAAAAAGATATCTCATCCCCCTCGATCACCCCCAGGTAATAGAGGGTACGCCAAAGCCCCCCGATGAATATACCCTTACGATCGAGCTCGATGTATTCGATAAACCCTTTGCACCTCTTGTCATGGCAGAGGTTGAGTTCGGAAGTGTCGAGGCGGCGCAGAGCTTCCTTCCTCCCGAGTGGTTCGGACAGGAGGTCACATACGAGCCTCAGTACCACAACTCGTATATGGCGATGCAGGAAATACAGAAATAAGTGAATATATAATGGACGGTCCATGTTTCGGGACCGTCCATTATTATTTTGAATCATATTATCTGGGCACCGCCGCGCTGTCCCTTCCGTAGAGCCTGACGAGTTTGTTCATACGCTTCGAAAGCTTCTCACTCCAGTCGGAATATGTACACCTCCACTTCCAGTTATCACCCAGTGTTGAAGGCGTATTGATGCGTGCCTCATTGTCCAGTCCGAGGTAATCCTGGAGAGGGATTATGCAGGTGTCCGCACAGCTTGCATAGCAGGCTCTTATCAGGGCATCAGGAAGCTCGGAGCGTTTCTTTACACCGGTATACTTCATAGCATATTTCGCAATCTTCTTGTCGCAGTTGAGCGACCAGTGAAGGATCGTGTCATTATCGTGCGTTCCGGTATAGACGACGAAATTCCTGCGGAAGGTATGGGGCGTATGCTCGCTGTTTCCCGAAGGATCGAATCCGAACTGCAGGACCTTCATTCCGGGATAGCCTGTCTTTTCGACCATTTTGATGACACCGTCTGTGAGGAATCCGAGGTCCTCTGCGATGACCGGTCTGTCACCGAGCTTTTCCTTCATCACATTGAAAAGGTCAAGCCCCGGTCCCTTGATCCATTTTCCACCTCGTGCATTCTTGTCACCGTAGGGAACCGACCAGTATGAATAGAAGCCCCTGAAATGATCGATGCGGACGATGTCATACATATCGAAGCATGCCTTCAGTCTCTTCATCCACCACTTATATCCGGTCTTCTTGTGATAGTCCCAATCGTAGAGTGGATTGCCCCAGAGCTGACCGTCCGCGGTGAACTGGTCGGGAGGGCATCCGGCAACCGCGATGGGATATCCCTTTTCATCAAGCTGGAAGAGCTTGGGATCGGACCATGTATCCGCACCGTCGGGCGCAACATAGATAGGGATATCGCCGACTATCATTATGCCGTTGTCGTTCGCATACTTCTTGAGCGTCTTCCACTGCTCGCTGAACTTGTACTGCTGGAACTTGTAGAAATCGATGTCGGATGCAAGAAGCTTTGAATACTTCTCCAGTGCTTTCTTTTCACGGAGACGGATATCGTCGTCCCAGAGAAGGTAACTCTTTCCGTCGAAGTGATTCTTCAGTGCCATGTAGAGAGCGTAATCATCGAGCCATGACTTATTCTTTTTGCAAAAAGAAAGATAGGCTTCGTCCTTTAAAAGGCCTGCCTTCACAGCGCGCTGATACGCCTTCTTAAGTATCGCGAAGCGAGATACGAACATCTTCTCGTAATCGACATATCTCTCGCTGCCGCCCCAATCGAGTGCATTGCATTCGCTTCGCTTTATAAGCCCCTCTTCAATAAGCTTCTCAAGATCGATGAAATAAGGGTTTCCCGCAAAGGTAGAGAAACTCTGGTAAGGCGAATCGCCGTATCCCGTCGGCCCCAGCGGAAGTATCTGCCAGAGTGCCTGTCCGGATGCCTTCAGATAATCGATCCAGTCATAAGCCGCCTTTCCGAAGGTGCCTATTCCGTACGGTGACGGAAGCGACGAAACGGGAAGCAGGACACCCGCTCTTCTGATGTTTTCTTTTTTTGTTGCCATATATAAATCTCCCCTCAAAAAGAATCCGGTAAAGGATCCTCATAAGAAACTTGGAAACCGTTTTCTGTATATGTAATTTTATAATAAGGTCCGTTTATTGGCAAGACGTTTTTAAATGTAAAAAAACAGGACCCTGTATTAAGGGTCCTGTCAGATATTATCTTATGTCCGATCGGTATCCGGTCATGAGAAAGCATCCAGGTATTCCTGAACCGAAGGAATCGTATCGCTTCCGCACATATGGTATTTGGGGAAGAGGTACTTCGGTCCGTACCATTCCACTCCGGGTTCAAGCTCAACCATGGATCCGGGTATCGTAAGTCTGAAATCCATGTCTTTGTACGTGAATTCCATAATGACCGTGATCTGGGGATTCTCATTCAGAAGCTCCATGATGGCAGAGGTAAGAGAAATGCAATCGGTAACCTCAACTGTCTGAGTCTCACCCGTAGCAATGGCTACCCTGATATCTTCCTCCACTTCCTTCATATGATCGATCTCAGCCTGTGTGTGAACTTCGGGAACAACGGTTCCGTGTGTGACAGATGACGGTTCAACGGAATTGCTCCTCATCTGATCGGGCGTAACGCCGGCACCATAGATGTAAATTGCACCGGTAGTCAGAAGTCCGCTGAAATCGCCCTGTTCTTCTCCGGGAGTTCCGTTTGCGTCTCTTCCGCCCTGTCCTATTCCGGCTCCGTTTCCATAAACACCGCTTCCTGCTCCTCCGGATACATATATCTGAGGATTACCGCTGATGATGATATCGGGAGCCGATCCCCAGAATCCACTTCCTATCCCAGCACCGGTTCCGGCGCGGGAATAACAGATTCCGTCCTGTCCTCCGGAAACATATATGTTTCCACCGCTTATAACAATAGTATCTCCTCCGGAGTTGCCAAGGCCTCCGCCGATACCGGCACCGCAGTCACCTCCGACAGCAGTCACAGTACCTCCGGAAATTGCTATTCCGCTGAGAGTACTCCCACAGGAACTTCCTATCCCGGCAGCGCCTGCTCCGCCTGTTGCCGTAACAGTGCCACCGCTGATCACTATGTCTTCTGCTGCAGTTCTTCCTATTCCTGTGCCAATTCCTGCGCCTTTATCACCTGCGATTGCTATCACAGTACCGCCGCTTATTTCTATATCTCCGGATCTGCTGGCATCAGCTCCGGTACCAATTCCTGCACCGCCTTGTCCCGCGGTTGCGGTAACAGTGCCGCCGCTTATTTCTATATCTCCGGATCTGCTGGCCCCCTGTCCGCCGCCGATTCCCGCACCACCTTGTCCTGCGGTTGATGTTATGTTTCCACCTTCTATTACTATATTACCGGCAGTACCCCTGGCGCCGCTACCAATTCCCGCGCCGCCATATCCTGTTGCAACCGCAGTAACATTTCCATTAATGATATCTATATTTCCAACCGATCCGGCACCGCCGGCTCCGATTCCCGCGCCACCATGTGCTGAGTTAGCGGTTACCGTTCCATTATTTATTTCTATGTTTCCGGCGGAAGAATCACTGTATCCGCTGCCGATTGCCGCAGCCTGAGCTCCACCGGTAGACGTAACCGTTCCGTTATTTATTATAATATCACCTACCGAAGCGTTAGAAAAACCGCTGCCGATTCCTGCGCTTCCGTATCCACCGGTTGCCGATACCGTTCCACTTTCTATTACTATGTTACCGGCAGATGCCCTATATGCACTGCCGATTCCCGCGGCCTGAGATCCTCCGGTCGCATTCAGGCTTCCGGTTCCGGTTATGGTCAGAGTTCCGGTATTTCCATTCTGCAATCCGGCACGGGTATATCCTGATTTTAAAATTGAATCCCCAACCAGTTCGATCTCAACATTTCCGGCTCCGTTTAAGGATACCGCGGCAAGATAAATGATTGACGAAACATTTACATTCAGATCCGAAAATCTGACATGTGCGGTGACGCCCTCAGCAACGGTCAGTTCCACATTATTTGCCGTGGAAGTTCCCGTTATGACATATGTATCATCGGAATTCAGATCATTGATCACAACGTTTCCCCCCGAAACATCATAATCATGTACCATGCCCGCAGCCTGTGCCGTAAGGACAACTGCAGGTACCAGAATAATTCCGGATACAAAAAGAAGCGTACTAAAAACAAACGCTCCCAAGCGCCGTAGTCTGCGTGAGCAGATGATCAGTGATATCATATTTTTACCCTCCGATACGCACATAATACTTGAGAAAATACAGGTTAACAAATTAAATTTTTCTAAAACAATGCCTATATTAAGGGCTTTTAGTCGGATTTTAATATTTCGCAAAAAATAAAAATGTATTGCAAATGTCTTGCAGTTTGCAATACATACGTTTATAATATCATCATCGGAGGAATTCATCATGGCGAAAACTGCGACAGTCAGTGCCAGAATAGATGAAGATGTGAAGGATCAGGCTGAAGACATCATGCGTCAGCTCGGTATTCCCGTGTCCGTTGTGATCAACACTCTCTATCACCAGATCATCAACAAGAACGGTATCCCGTTTACTCTCACACTTTCCGATGAAGACAAGGACAAAGAAAAAGCCACAAAAGGGAGACAAAGAAAATGATTGAAGAACGAGTAAGAGACTACTTTGAAGAACACTGCATCAGTATCCGTGGTCTTATCGATAAGGCAGGACTCGGAAGAAGCTTCACCCGTTTCATCAACGGAACCGGAAGCCTCAAAAAGGATGACCTTATGGCTATCTGTTCAGTTTTACATATACAGCCCGAAGAAATTATTAACGGCTGATCATATATGTACCGCGCAAAAAAATGTCCGGACCCCATCTGGGATCCGGACGTTTTTCTTATATTCCGTATTTTTCGCGTATGTTCTTCGGAGGTTCATATCCTTCAAGAAGCTCATCCGAAAGTTCAAGAAGTTTCCTGATATCGAAATAAGGTACTTTGAAGAATTCCTGCTCATCGTTCATAATGACAAATTCACCGTCTTCTTCACACACGATCCTGTCGGTAACGCAAACAACCTGCATCCTGTCATCGAGGATATATGACCTCTCGCCGCTGAGGATATAGCTGCCTGTAAGATCACTTGATACGAGTTCGTCAAACATCGTATCCGCCGTTTCGAATGAAGTAACACAGTTCTTTCCTTTTGCTTCATATATCCTTGCAGAGTGATCCGTAAGCAGCACGAAGATATATTTTCCGTCATCCGAATAAAATGCATCCTCAACCATTGCAGCACTCACACCGTATTCGGGATGTTCCTCCATATACTCACGTGCATCATCTTCATGGTAGCCGGGCTCATAATAATCATCCATATACCGGGCATAAGGGCTGACATCACAGGAATATCTTGTTACATATCCCGCCTGAGCATAACTGCAGAAGAGATCACCGTCCACGAAACATGCATATGAGATATTCTGGCCGGGAGCCACACTGAAGAAGTCATCGGTCACTTCTCCCGTGTAACCTTCTTCAATATAAAATACGGCACCGTCATCCACGATAAAGAAAAATCCATAGTCATCTGTCCATCCGGAAACCACAGAATCGGGATAAGAATTACGATTTACGAGTTTTCCGTTTCCGCGTTCCAGCATCGCAACTTCATATTTACTGCAGAGATAGAGATTTTCATCCGAGAGAGTAATATCGACATCCTCGATCATGAATCCTTCGATCAAAGTCCTCCACAGAATTTTTGAATCGGATGCATTTATCGCCATAACTTCCGTATCAAGCCCACCGTCCGTGGCGAAAGCAGACCTGGCCACATACAATATTCCGTCCGAAAGTTCCGCGGAAGGGAAAGTCTGATCTTCATTGTAAACAGAACATAAGACAGTCCCGGTATCGCGGTCCATCGCAATTATGCACTCACCGTTTTCAACACTGAGGCAAACGGTAATGTATTCTCCGTTATCCCTGACACCGGCAACCCATGTTTCATCACTTCCCGTGTATTCGGAAATGTCGGTTTCGAAAACCGTATTGCCGTCTTCATCCACTCCGAATAATTCATAATCCGAAACCGCAAGACAGAATCCGTCAAAGGAAGAGGAATAAACGGTTATATTCGAAGGGATATCCACTTCTGTTCTTTCACCCTGGGGAAGTGAATAATACACAGTACCATCTTCACCGCTTACAAGTATTCCTTCCGATCCGCAAAAACCTGCATCGGCAAAATCATCGATCTTCTCGGAAAAGATAAGCTCCGCCGTATCGACATCATACACATAGAGCGAATTCATATCATTTAAGAGGATGTACTTTTTATCACAGGAAATGTCAAAATCATACAGCCATGCCGCAACATTATAATCAGCTGCAGGTGAATATGCACGGGACACATCATATACACCCGTTGCCATGTACAGTGCCTTCAGAGCGGAACTGTTGTAATCTCCGTCTTCGGATAAAACATTTCTTACGGCATAAATTGAATCGAGGCGTCTTCCGTCTTCGAGAAGCTGCCCGGAAACATTTGCCATTGAAGCGGCAAGGTTATTTTTTATCGTTACGTTCTGTCTGCTGATCTTGATGAGCGCGATCGTTGCAAATATCGCAAAAGCAAGAACAGCCGCACCGATACCCCCGAATATCGCCGCCATACGGCGGAGCTTCTGTTCACGGTGCCGCTGTCTGAGTTCATCATAATTAAGCCCGAATATTGCGGCACAGATCTTCACTACCGCAGTATTCATGGCCTTTAATATTTCTTTTTTATTCTCACCTCTCGTATCAGCCGCAAGAGGCTCGACTTCACGACGGACTGTTACGGTCTTACCGTTTTCGTCCGTCATCTTTACATCGTCATAACAAAGGATCTCAGGGAAAGAATTAACAGGCTCATCCTCCGCAAGCACCACAAGGATGTGGTCTCTCGTATGAGTCTCCAGAAAGACTTCTATCTCCTTCATGCACCATCTCGACTGGGGATAGCGGGGGGTGCATATGGTGATAAGATAGTCAGAATTTTTTAATGCCTTGCTGATGGGATCTGAAAGATCCTCGGAAAGAGGGAGCTCATCAACATCCCTGAAAACTCTCTCTATCCGGGTCTTGCCGCTTTTAATCCTGGGGATGACAGACTTAGGGAGCTTGAAGTTCTCCAGCTTTCTGTGCAGATTCTCAGCGATAAAACTGTCAAGCTCACTGTGTCTGTAACTTATAAACGCGTCATAATGTAATTCTTTCAGCTCTTCCATAGGATTAAATTATCCAATCTTTTCAAATTCCATTCCGTCGCCGTAGCCTTCTACATCATCAAACCAGATAAGATATCCATCTTCGTTGATGACAAAGCTTGCGGATCCGTCGGAGTAATATTCAATGACCTCTTCATTGCCGGTCTCCTCGTAGAAGAGGGCCTCGTTTACGCCACCGTCGTAGCATGCAAGAAGCTGCAGGACATCATCATAATCGCAGTAATAAGTCCACCTCTCGGTTTCGGATGCAGACTGTGACCAGTTAACTTCGCAAAGGAAGCCGTCTGCGCCCTCTGTTATGTTGATCGAACATCTGTCGCACTGCCAGAGTCCGACATAGTCTTCTCCCAAAACACCGAGAGAAACGGGATAGCTTACAGCATCGGCCCTGATAAAATGAGGATCTCCGCCCTGACCGAAGTACAGGTCGTCCTGAACTCCCTCATCGGGAATACAGACTGCTTCCCAGATCTCGCCTTCCTGATCATAGAAGGTATACCAGTAACTTTCGGTATCATCAGGCATTACTTCGGTAGTTATCTCAATTGTACCATAAAGAGCTCCGCCTCCTGCATATTCAAGAGTGAATGCTCCATCCTCATCAATGATAAGGGTTCTGGAATCCAGAGCTCCGTCTTCATACCATGTTCCTATAAGTGCGGCGATATCACCCTCGGCAAGAGGCTGTGATTCCAGTTCAAAATCATCCGGCTCTTCGATTTCCGTCTGTACATCAACAACGGGGGTTACGTCAGCGTCTGCATCCGCCTGAGCCGCATTACCGCAGCCTGCAACAGCAAAAAGTGTGCAGAGGATTGTTGCCAAAACAGTTTTCTTTTTCATAATTAATTATTCTCCTTTTTTCAAGTGGCTTCTGTTTCCACTCTCGTATCATCATAAGGGCCGGGCGCGTCGTTTCTTACGGCCCATGCAAAGTAGAGTGTGAGAATTATCATCACAGCTCCGACAGCGAGCATAAGTGAGCCTGCAATTATCATGACGATCCTGTACTTCTTTTTGAGCGCGGTTCCGGCAGCCACCAGGGCTATTCCGGCTATTGCAAGTAATACAAAAAGTATCGTCATATCCTTACCTCCTTATGCAGGACCAAATCAATCGGGATCTCCAATATATTCAAACTCGTTTCCGTACTCATCATATATGGAGACAATATCATAGGTATACTCATCGATCTCACCGCCGCCGTTGGGTGTCGTCAGTATAGTCTCACCGTCAAAATAGTAAGATCCGTATCCCTCGTTGCCTCCGTCTGAAGACCACTCATATGTGCCGTTTTCATAGAAAATATAAGTGTAAGTGAAAGGTCCTGATTCACCTTCATACATTCCGGCAAGTTCCGCATAAAGCTCGCTAGTTGCATCATCATTATAAACGGGCTCAGAAACGGCAAATTCATCAAGTATCCACTGGGCTACGGTATCATCCTTGGTCTCTCTGCCGAGGCCGTCCGTATCCTCATACAGGATATAATCGGTATCAAAGCAGAAAAGCTCCTCGCTATCTCCGCCTTCATAAGAAAGCTGGGCATAGCCTGCTTCATTGACAACATAAGTTCCTCTCTCAAGATATCCGTTATCCCTGTTGCAATAGAATTCTCCATCGTCGGTAAAAATGTACCATACCATGGGAGGATTCATGCGTCCTTCCCAATAGCCCACAAATTCGGACATTGCCTTGGGATTGTTTCCGTATCCGCCCTCATTGGCGGGACCACTTCCCGAATCATCACTGTTTACTCTGTAAAATTCGGCACCATCCTCCGTGACAAGTGCATCTCCCGTGTAAGACAGAATTGTCAGCTCATCTTCTTCGGACGTTGCCCATACTTCCTTTCCGTCAAAAGAATATGTTCCGGTCTCCTGGCGTCCGCCGTCCGACCAGAAGAAATAGGTCGCATCATCATAAAAATCATATCCGATGGTGGCCATCTGGGTTTCAGCAACCCAGCTTCCCTCAACCAGATCATAGAGATCCTTTGTACCGGTAGCAGAGTAATCATCATCGGGAATGGGAACCACATCGGCTCCTCCGCCTCCGCACGCGGTAAGACCTAAAAGCATAATTCCGGTAAGCGCAAATGCAACAAGCTTTTTCATTATTTTTTCCTTTCAGAAATGAGTTTGCAGGCGAAAAATCATATACAGACCATGGCAAGATCATAGAATGCGGCAATATATCCGGAAAACCGGAACGGCACCGCAACAGAAATGAAAACACTAAATCCCCCCATAGCGCCACGGTTGCATTATAATACCGGGGCAGCCCAAAACGCAGGATACTAAAAGTATAATTATTCGGAAAATAAAAAAGGAAGCCTTACATAGGCTTCCTTGGATTATAGTCGTGAGACACGAGGGAATCGAACCCTCGACAACTTGATTAAAAGTCAAGTGCTCTACCGACTGAGCTAGTGTCTCAGATACAGGGCTAGCGGGATTCGAACCCACGAGTGCAGGAGTCAAAGTCCTGTGCCTTACCGCTTGGCGATAGCCCTACGGCCGGCTCGAACGCATTGCCTGCGGTCATAAAAAAACGCCTTATGGCGTTAGGGTGGGTAGAGGGACTCGAACCCTCGACCTTCAGAACCACAATCTGACGCGCTAACCAACTGTGCTACACCCACCATAAACGTGCCCGAAGGGATTCGAACCCCCGACCCACGGCTTAGAAGGCCGTTGCTCTATCCAGCTGAGCTACGGACACAAAACAGACAACGACTATAATATCCAAAATAGGTCGCTCTGTCAAGAAAAAATGCCTAAATTTTAAATAATCGAGGCCTTATCAGAGATTATTCTTGCTATCGTCGTAGATGGTATTCCAAACCTCCTGCTTGGGAGGGTTCTGATAAGGATTCTGCGAACTGTCCGGAGTAGATGCATAAGGGCTCTGCGCAGGCTGTGAGGGCTGTGCCTGGGCTGCCTGATTCTGCATATAAGGGTTGTTCGCATAGGGGTTCAGAGGAGCTGCCTGATCGGTACGGGCAGTATTCTGTGCATAGTAATTATTCTGATATGCATTCTGGGAATAAGTATTCTGCTGATACTGATTCTGTTGATACTGGTTCTGCTGATAGGTATTCTGGGCGTACGAATTCTGCTGGTAAGGATTCTGCTGATATCCGGGCTGTACTCCGGGCTGAGGCTTGGGAACACCGTTGGGGTAGTTCCTGTGATGAATATTCTTGGAGCATCCCATGATCATATAGAAAAGCCAGGGAAGAAGGATGATTCCGACTGCCCATCCGCCGCCGAGATTAAATGCCTGTGACATCTTGATACCGCGGTAGATCGTAAGTATGAAATAAAACAGCCACGCTATGAATCCTATCACCAGCATGCCGGCCATAAAGGCTGTAACGCTGTCATCCATGTCATTTGCACCGAATGTTACTGCGATAAAATATACAAGGAAGTAAAACATGGAGACGGTAAAACAGATAACATAAACAGTACCCGCTGCAAGATGAGCCCAGAACCAGTTCTTGATCCCGGCGATCTTGAACATAAGATATCCCCTGTAAAAAGGAATGATGGATCCCCAGCCGTTATCTCCGGCTTTATCGAACATAAGCCACAGGCCTATGATCATAAGGATTCTTATGGCAATCGATATAAGATCGAACACCGCATCAACTCCCTGCCCAATAAACTGATACTGATAAGGATCATCGATAAACTGCTCAAGTGCATCAGCAAAATCAAGTGTCTGCATTTTTTATCCCCCTAAATCAATGAATAACGAAATAATAAATTATATAGCCTGCCACTATCAGCCAGAATATGGTTGCAAACGGCTGCCTGAAAATAAAACCGAGAACCTTGAACGGAAGCTTGATGGTAAATGCAAGAAGCTTGAGTAAGGTCCAGATAATGGCAAGCAGTATGATAATGATCAGTAATGTAAACATCTGTATTATCTCCCGGGGGCAATTCCCCAAAACACTGAAACACACTAAAAAAATAATACCATAAGAAACCCCATATATTCCAATTATTTTGACATATTTTTCAACTAAACGTAAAATGTTTTTCGAAGGGTTTTTACTTAACATTCAGCGGTAATGACTATGGGAAAAAAGAAGAATAAGGCACAGAAAAACGATTTCAGAAAAAGAATATTTGAGATCATACAGATCGGAAGCCGTTCGGACATTCCGAGTTTTCTTTTTGATGCACTGCTGATCACGATAGTCATACTGAACATAATGTCCCTCATACTCGAATCATTCGAACAGCTCTCGTTCATGTCAGGCGTTTTCAATGTCATTGATATCGTGAGCATCATCTTCTTCCTGATCGAGTATGTATTAAGAATATCCACCGCGGATTATCTGTATCCCGAAGAGAAAAAAGAAGTTGCCGTATGGAAGTTCGTGTCATCGCTTGACGGCGTCATCGAGCTTCTTACGATCCTGCCCTTCTACTATCTGTCGGGCTTTGTCGTATTCAGGCTTCTCAGGGTCGCAAGGATTCTCAGGCTTTTCAAGATCAATTCGACCTACGATTCATTCCACGTCATCCTTTCGGTATTCAAGGACAAGCTGAGCCAGATAATGTCATCGGTGCTCATCATTCTGATTCTTATGCTCTCCTCAAGCATTTGCATGTATTCGGTCGAGCATGAAGTCCAGCCCGATGTTTTTTCCAACGCCCTGTCCGGAATGTGGTGGGCGGCAACCACGATCTTTACAGTGGGATACGGAGATATGGCCCCGGTAACCCTCATGGGAAAGATCATCGGCATCATTATCGATTTCCTTGCCATGGCCGTTGTGGCGATACCCACCGGAATCATCTCAGCGGGATTTGTCGAGAAATATACAGCGATCAGAAGAAATCAGGCAAACGGTGAAGAAAAAGCGGGACTCATCACCATCACTGTCGGCCCAGACACACCGTACGTCAACAAGAATATCGCATTTGTGGAAGATAAAGAAAGCACTGACATCCTCGTGCTGATACGAGACGGTGTCAATGCGATCCCTACAAGAAATATCATATTAAAGTCAGGAGACATCCTGGTCTGCAGAAGAACCAGCTGAACTATCTCAGGTCCTTTGAAAGGAATAATAACAAATCGTCATCATTCACGCACGGGGCATACTGGTCAAGGTTTTTATTCCTGTACCAGACACCGCTTCCGTCGGGAATGTAGCCTCTCTTGACATAGATCCTCTGCGCGGGGCCGTAACCGTTGTGAAGGCCCACCGCAAGGAATACCTTATCCGAGATCTTCGCAGCTTCGCTTTCCGCTGCATCAAGCAATCTGCTTCCGATCCCCTTTTTGTGAATATCAAAGAAAACCGTCAGATCCACTATCTCAGGGATATCTTTGCCGCCCCAGGGACCTTCCGTGGGATGCAGGACAAGAGTGCACTGTCCCTTGACACTGCCTTCATACTCGGCGATAAAAACCAGTCTCTCTCCGGCTTCCTGCTCTTTATAGTAATTCTCATATGTCTCTAACTGCGGATGCCATCCGTAGGACAGATATGTATCGTACAGTATCTTGGCATCCTCTGCGGCCATGCTGCGGATCTTAACCGTGCCGTCGTCATAATATGTCTTCATCACAGTCCCCTTACAAATTTATAAATCCTGCCGACCTCTCAGATCCGCAGGATTTATATTATATCACAGAAATTTTTTAATATACCGCAGAGAATGTTCCGGCAAAATCGGTATCGTCTGATTCGAATGAAAGGCTTCCGTCATCATTAACTTCAATAAAAACAAAACCGTCTGAGTAAAGATGTATTCCTCTTCCGTCCCCTTCATCACTCAGTGTTCCGGTACCAATCATGCTTTCGGTCTCTATATTGTATTCCATGCTCTCCGTATCAATGGAAATAGTCGTACCGTATTCATTGGCCCATGTTCCGTCGAAATAGCTCAGATTATATACGGCTACATCAAAATCTTCCGAAGGCCAAAAAACAAAACCGTCCATGCTTTCTTCGGATTCATCATAAGGAGCACCGTTCCTTCTGAGCAAAACGCCTCCGTCATCCTGCGTTTCAAAAGTGTAATTAAATCCATTAAAGTAAAGAAGCCCGCTCTCTGCCGTATAACCGCCTCTTCCGGAACGTCCGTATTCTGTTCTCAGGATATATGCGGATTCCTCGGGCAGAAACTGTATCTTATTTCCCCAGTCATCTTCCCATACCCCGTCCATAAAAATGACCTCTTCCTCTTTTTCTCCGCATCCTGCAAGCGACAGAACAAGAAGCACGCAACAAAAAGCAGATAAAAATTTCTTCATTTCCGGTTCCCCCATCTTCATAAGAAACAACAGATCTATTGTCCGACTATATGAGCATATCCGCAGACTATCACTATTTCAAGTAGCCTAAAAGTATAAAAAAAATTGCCCATCACAGACGGGCAATTTTTTTATGCGGATGAAGGGAGCTCGCTATGGGTTCGAGTCCCTTCGAAAATAAATCCATAAAAAATCGCCCGTCACAGACGGGCAATTTTTTATGCGGATGAAGGGACTCGAACCCACACGCTTGCGCACAAGAACCTAAATCTTGCATGTCTACCAATTCCATCACATCCGCGAAGCGGTATGAAAACCATACCGTGATACTTTACAACAATCGAATCATTCTGACAACATCAATCTGATCCGAGAACGGAGATACCTTCGACTATCGCGGGGAGGAACTGCTGCTTTCTCGAAACGATCCCTCTCAGGAACAGTCCCGATCCGTCCGAGGGAATATCAGTCTGGAATCCCGCTTTAAGAACCTCATCGGCACTTTCACCGGCCCAGACTATTCTCGAGCTTTCGGAAGGGATCAGTGTGACCATGAAAAATACCATGTCAAGTTTTTCGGAAAGCATGAATTTATCTATTGCTTCTTTTGCCTTCTTTTCGGCTACTTCTATCTCTTCCTTCATCATCGCATTGACCTGTGCGATTCCGACGGACTGACCTTCAATCGTGAACTTCTTGAAATCCCTCTTCAGCAGTTCTTCACCGGTCTTTCTTTCGAAATCACTTCCCGCCTTGAACATCTCACGTGCAAATTCATCCTGGCGGATACCTGCGATATGTGCAAGTTCATTGCCGCACTGAATATCGGTCTCGGTACAGGTGGGGCTCTTATAGATAAGTGTATCCGAAAGGATCGCGGCACAGAGGATGCCGGCTATCTCGGGCTTAACCTCAACATGAGCTTCTTTATACATCAGGTAAACTATCGTCGATGCGGAACCGAGAGGCTGATTTCTGAAGAACACGGGAGAAATGGTCTCTACGGCACCGAGTCTGTGATGGTCGATTATCTCGAGGATCGATGCGGATTCGATTCCCGTGACTGCCTGATTCTTCTCATTGTGGTCCATTAAAATGACCTGCTTGCGCTTTGCACCGAGGAAATTTCTTCGGGAGATCATTCCCACATATTCACCCTTTTCATCGAGAACAGGGAAATATCTGTGGTGGGCCTGAGCCATGACGGGTCTTATATCATCAACATAATCGGTCAGTCTGAATGTGACCAGATCCTGTGATTTCATAAAGTAGCTTACAGGGATCGACTGGTCCATAAGTCTTGATACAAAGAATGCATCATACTTGGTGACTATAATCCTGACATTCTTTTCCGATGCGGCATTTCTCACTCCGTCGGAAGGTCTCGTGCCGGAACAGCTTATAAGGCAGCTTGCACCAGCTTCAAGGCACTCACGTGCATCCTCTGTTCCGTCGGGGAGAATAACGATATCACCCAGCGAAACGCCTGCTGCACCTTTCTGTGCAACAACAACCTTACCGCCCTCAACGGTACCCTCTTCGCTTCCCGCGACCAGAGTTCCCTCAAGAGTTTCTATGATATTGGAATAGGGAGTATGAGCTTCTGCAAGGATTCCGCTGTCATCGGTATCCATATATGAATCTACGATATCACCGAGCGTTATAAGTCCCTTGAGCGTCTTACCCTCCGTGATGCACAGAGTAACGACGTTCGCATCATGCATAGCCTTCCATGCTTTTTTAAGCGACATATCCGACGCTGCGCCGGGAAGTTTACGCATGTCCATATCCATTACCTGGATCCTGATATCCTTGATGTACTCGGGCGGTTTTATTCCGAACTTCGAAAGAACGAATTTGGTCTCGTCATTCAGATGTCCGCATCTTACCGCACGGTAATCCCCGCCGGTCAGTCTGTTCTTGAGATCTGCATACCCGATGGCGGAAGCAACCGAATCCGTATCGGGATTCTTGTGTCCGATCACATATACGGGACGTGTCTGATCAACCTGCATAATCCACCTCTATCTTTCAATAAACGAAGGGATGGGGCCAAAGAACGAATAAGGCATATCCCCCTCTGCCTTTCTTACAAATATCCTCATGAGCACGGCACCGGGTTCGCATCCGCAGATCCTGAGAAGGTTCTTTCCCTTCTTTCCTGTCACCTTTACGGAGCCCTTCTTTTCCTGCATGAGGGCAACCTTGCACCATTCGGGATCACTATGGTTTCCCGCTCTGTAGGTTTCGGATACCGGTCTTGCCTTTATGATATCACCGCCATTCATGCTGAGGGCAAGTGATGAATAGGTACCCCTCATAATGGGACCACCGGGTGCCTGCGAAAGTGTGATCTCATATTCTCCGTCCTCGGGAAGATATAAGCTGTAGTCTGCCGAAGGCATATCGGCAGGATCTCTGCTTTCAAAGTCTGCGGGATATACTCTCATTCCGCTCTCATATTTTCCGTAAGGAGCGTAGACCTTGAAGTCACATTCCTTTCCGGCACTTATCATATCATAATCTGCCGCTTCTATAGTACAAGCAAGGCTCACACCTCCGAAAGGCACCTTGACATCTGCCGGAAGAACGGGCACGTAATGAATGGCTGTACTTTCCTCTTCGGTAAAGTCTCTTGCGACAACCTTTACGAATGCCTTGCATCTTCCCGAAACGACAGTAACGATGCCTGTGATGTTTTCTTTTCCGGATGCGGCTTTGTGAAGAAGCTCTTTATCTGCGGAAACGGTTATTCGTGCGATGCTTCCCGCGGGGCCTTCGGCGGACAGATTCTCTTCGTCCGCAGCACCCTTAAGATCACCTTCGCATGCCGAAAGCTTGATCCATTCGGAATCGGCTTCCGCTTTCCAGTTGCAGTCATTCTTACAGCAGTTCTCAATGATGATCTCGCCCGAACTTCCGGGAATGAGAAGGTCTGTCATCAAAAGTTCCTTCTTCGTCCAGTCATAGCCCATAGTGAAAGCAGGCATACCGTTAACGCTGACGCAGACCCTGTCATTATCATAGGGCTTAACATATGTCCTGACGGGAACCATATGCTCTTCTTCGTTCCAGTTGATGAAACCGATATGCTCCGAGAGCATGATACCGTTCCATTTTCCGTTTCCGAGAGCGTTGTATTCTTTCGTGAGTTTCTCATCGAGCTCTATGCACTGCCTGATTCCTTCCGCGTAGTAATTGGCAGAAGGGCATCCCCTCTTTGCAAGAAGCATATTCTTGCCGCTGTAGAGCTGCATGGTCAGGACATTCATCGAAGCCTTTGCAGGGAAATATACAAGCTGGTAGAAAGCATCGAAGCTTTCCTTGCCCGCAAACTTTTCATAAAGTGCATCGGCTGCGGCATTTACCCTTCCGGCCTTGGCAAGCATCTTCGCACTTTCCCTGAAGAACACGGGGCTGTAAGTTTCCGGTCCTATGCTCTCGGGACGTCTTACGGAATTGATGCGTGAATAATCATCAAGTAAGCTTGCTACCTCCGCTACCGTCTCGGCATTCTCGGTCGCAAACTGCTTCTCAGCCCAGTACTTAGGGTATGATGCGGGATCGTCCGACCATCTGTCATAGTCATAAGCAAGATCCATGAAGTAGTTCAGAGGATATTCAACAGGTTTGATATCGCCGACATTTACTATCCAAAGATCCCTTACACCGCACTCCCAAGCCTGACCCATCTGCTCTGCGATCCTGGGTATATATGTGCTGTTAACCCACTCATAGGAGATCGGAGCGCCGTGATAATCCAGGTGATAATACATTCCGAATCCGCCCTTATGGTCACGGTCGCGGGCAGGGGGAAGAAGTCTCATATTTCCGAAGTTGTCATCGGCAAGGAGGATGATCGTTCCGTCAAGTCCATCCCATGCCCTGAGTCCTTCGTTCTCCTCATCGCCGTAATAGAAATCCTCGACCTCTTTATAAACGGCAAAGACCTTGGCAACCTCGGGCTCTTTATCCCCGTATACTTCCTTAAGGAGTCCCCTTTGTGTGGCGATGACATCCTTGAGGTAATTGATATTATCTAAGATCGTGCATTCCCTTCCGAGCATTTCGGAATCTGCTTCGCCTCTCATCCCGACGGTAACGATATTCTCAAAGGGAGCATTTCTCTTAAGTCCGTCTCTCCAGAATTCGATAAGTCCTTCCCTGTTGCGGTTAAAGTTCCAGTCATTTCCGTACTTGGAATTCGGTCCCTTTACATGCGAGAATTCCTCGCCGTGTCTCATGCAGGGTTCGTGGTGGGATGTTCCCATGACAACACCGTATTCATCCGCAAGTGCCGCGCTCTCCGTTCCGGGGCCGTCTTCCGAAAAGCATGATGACCACATCGCAGGCCAGAGGTAATTACCGTGCATTCTGAGGAGCACTTCGAATACGTGGTCGTACATTTTCGCATTGAATCCGCCGAAAAGATTATTGGTCCATGTTCCGTATGAAGGCCACTCATCATTTATAAAGAAGCCTCTGTATCTAACCGAAGGCTCTTTGCTGACATATGTGTCATCTTCGGTGATGATAACTTCACTTTTCTTAACAGGTGCCGCATCGGCAAACCATACCCAGGGACTGACTCCCATGAGCTCGGATATATGGAAGAGGCCGTAGATGGTTCCTCTCTTGTCACTTCCCGCGATCACTATGATCTTCCTTCCGCTTACTTCAAGCGGAGCAAAAAGAAAAACTTCCCTTTTTCCTTTAACAGCCGAAAGATCAATCAGTCCCGCTTTTTCAAAGTGATCAATTATCGAAGACTTTCCGATGCATCCTGCATAGATGCTGCCTTCTGCAATATCCGCTTCTTCGAACGCTCCACTTTTTACAACAGGCTTTTCGGAAGAACCGAAAACAAGCTCCATATCTCCGGATACTTTTCCGGCAACCCTTATCGCTCCCGGCCAGTCATTGCCGTCCAGCACAAGAAGAGATTTTCCGTTCAGTGTGAAATCCATATATACTCCTAAATCTTATCTTTCCGAGGGCTCAAAATGAGGCATAACATTCAACTTGTGCAGATTGAGCACATGCATTCTGTCGATCTTCGCCTTGATGGTTTCGTCCTCACATTCTCCTGTTGCGATGTACTTATCGAGTACCGCATAGGTAAAGCCTACCTTGTCTTCGTCACTCATTCCGCTGAGGCCGTCGGAAGGAGTCTTATGTACGAGGTTTGAAGGAAGTCCGAGGAAGTCTCCGATCTGAAGAACCTCCTCTACGGTGAATCCCGCAAGTATGGACATATCTCCCGCAGCATCACCGTACTTGGTGCTGTAGCCGATGTAGTCTTCAGACTTATTGCAGGTGTTGATGACTCTTCCACCCTCCTCAAGTCCCTGAGCAACGGCATAAAGAGTGGTCATCCTGATCCTGGGAGGAATGTTGATGCCGACATCCTTTGTAATTGTGCTTCCAGCTTCTTCAAGGCTCTTCTTCAGTGCCTTGGTAGCCTCGCCGATGTTCACGGTATAATTCCTGATACCGAGGAAATCAACAACAGCCTGTGAATCACTGATATCGGGCTGAATACCGTCGGGCATCATGACTCCGACAACTCTTTCCTTTCCGAGAGCTCTCGCAAGAAGAGCTGCGGTGATACATGAATCCTTTCCGCCGGATATTCCGAGGACTGCACTGCAGCCTTTTCCGTTCTTATCAAAAAAGTCGCGCACCCACTCACAGATCTCATCTACGGTTCTTTCAACATTTGTAAGCATATGCCACTCCTTATTCGTGCTTCATTCTCCAGTCGATACAACGCTGCAGATACTCGACATAAGCAGGGTTCTTGCACATTCCCTTGCCCTCGCTGTCGGAGATTTTGGCAACATCCTGACCGTTACATTCGGTTGTCTTCATAACGATATTGAGTGCGGGAACATCGGTATCGTTTGCAACATAGGTTCCGATTCCGAATGCGACCTTAGCCCTTCCGTCAAAGTACTTATAAATGTTATGTGCCTTCTCAAAATCAAGCGAATCCGAGAAAAGAAGTGTCTTGGTCTTGGGATCTATGCCAAGTTCTTCGTAATGCTTTATCATCTTGTCTCCCCACTTCATGGGGTCTCCGCTGTCCTATCTTACGCCGGAGAAAAGTGTCGCATAGGTAAGCTGGAAATCCTTGAGGAAGCAGTCGGTCGTGATGGCATCGGTAAGTGCGGTTCCGTTGAGGACTCCGTATTCCTTTACCCACGCATCGAGAGCGTACCAGTTGGAATATGCGGGATTGTGCTTGTGATTGCCCTGGCCTACGCACATGATCCATTCGTGAGCCATTGTTCCGACGGGCTTTAATCCGAATTTCTTTGCAAGGTAAACATTCGAGGTTCCTACAAAAAGAGAACCGTTCAGCTTAGCCTTTGCAAGCTCCGATACCGCAAGCTCCTGAGCCTCTGCGGAAAGTCTTCTTCTGATACCGAACTCCGAGAAAGGTCCGATCTTCCAGGTTCCGTCCTCGAGCTTCTTTATCTTGTCGGCAAGGCGTTCCCTGAAGCTCTCGAGAAGCTTTTCATAATCGTATCCCATACGGAAATAAACACCGTTAACAATGGCAAGGGTAGGAATCTCATACATGGAGGTATTGAGCCATGTGCCCCTTGTCTCGATCGTAAGTCCGCAGGGGTCCTTGGTTCCAATTTCGAAATCCTCGAATCTGGGATGCCAGAGTCTGAGGAAATCAACATATGAACGTCTGAACCAGGTTATCTTTCCGAGATACTCAAGTTCCTCTTCGGTGAACTTAAGATTGCAGTATGCCTTGATCTGACGCTTTATTTCCTCGACCATTTCGGGAGTAAAACGCACATCGGTGTTTCTGCATCTGAAAGTCCAAGTGGTTGTATAGCTGGGGAACTGATGGTAGATAGCCTGTCCCATAGAAAACTTGTACAGGTCCGTTTCAAGAAGACTGTTTATGATCTGTTCCATGGTCAATCCTTCCTTTCATACAGGTGATGTTCTTTGATATATTCAAATGCTCCTTCGGGGATCAAATCTTTGTTTTTTTCGGGATTGCTTCTGATGAGTGTTGACGATATCACCCTTCCCCTGAATGAAGTTATGATGATCCTCGCTCCGTACTTTTCTTCAAGGTCTTCTTTTTTCCTGCGGATGACCTCTATATCATCCTCGCCCCTGGGAGTTACGGTAAGAATGATCTCGCCCAGGAGTTTCTCGAATTCATGCCACTTTTCTATCTCAAAAAGTATATCACTGCCACAGAGAAAATAGTAATCTCCGTCCGCGTATTTTTCGCTTGTTTCGCCGTCCTTTTCCTTCAGTTCGGCAATGGTATCGACCGAATAGCTAGGGGTGTCCTTGTCGGTCTCGATACGGGAAATCACTATCGGAAGATCAAGGTCTTTAACGCCTGCTTCCAGCATTCCGATGCGATCTGTGCAGGAGGTTATCCTGATCCCTTTTTCTTCTTTCATATAAGGATGCCCGGACGGAATTATGACAATCCTGTCCGGGCATATCTCTTCATATACATTTTCAAGCAACTCAACGTGGCCCATGTGGATGGGGTCGAATGTGCCACCGAATATTGCTGTTTTGGGTCTGTCTGCTATCTCCAAGGTTCCTCACCCTTACCTGTTACATGAATCTGGCAGCTCTCCATAGCCAGAAGTGCATTGTCATGGCTCTGCGGTGTTACTCCCGCACTGCAGGATGCATCGACACCGACAGGCATATCGGGGCAGAAAGCCTTTATAAGGAGTGCGTTACTTATTACACAGATATCGGTGCAGAGACCGAAAAGCTCGGCAGAATCGATCTTGCCTTCTTTTACAAGATCTGCTGCGTACTCTCCGAGTGCCTTGCTTCCGAAGGTTTCCTTGTCAAGAATCTTCGATCCGGGACATAAGCTTTCAAGTTTGGAGGAAATCTCCCAGCCCTCACTTCCCTTTATGCAATGAGGCACGGGCAGGTTCTTACCTTCCTCTGTCTGCATATAATCTTCGCCGTGGGTATCCCTGGTAAAAACTATGATATCTCCGGCGTCACGGGCCTTTGTAATCTTCTCCGCACAGCGTTCAACGATCTTAACCGCTTCAGCTGAACCCAGGGCTCCGTCAATGAAATCCTTCTGCATATCAACAACTACGATAAGTTTAGCCATAACCTACCTCCAACTTACGTAATTATACTATGAAATGCACTTTTTCAACAGACATTCACAGCCTTCGAGGATCTGTTTATATACACCCGAAAAGTCCCCGGTGTACCAGGGATCGTCAATGTCTTCGGGATGGTCGGTAAAATCCATCATCAGGTGAACCTTTCCCTCGGGATCACCGCCCAGAATGCGGTTCATATAGCCCAGATTCAGGTTCTCCATCCCGATTATGTAATCGTACTTATCATAATCGCCGCGGGTCATCTGTCTTGCCCTTTTAAGGCTCAGACCCAATTCATTTCCCACAACCCCTATTCCGTGACGAGCAAGTTCGGACTTTGCCGGCGGATATACGCCGTTTCCGATCTCCTCGGTACTGGTTGCGGCGGATGCTATCTCAAACTCCGAAGACAGCCCGCTCTTTTCGACCAGATCCTTCATTATGAACTCCGCCATCGGCGAACGGCAGATGTTGCCCCAGCAGACAAACAAAATCTTTATCATTACGCTTAAATCCTCATTTTTCCTGTATTCTTGCGGCTTTCAGGCATTTCGCTGCATTGAGAAATCACGGAATATTTTCTCAAATAATCTCATT
>JAFZWW010000104.1 GCA_017617005.1 Lachnospiraceae bacterium | reverse complement strand
GCGTATTTCCGCATCATTCCCCTCAGTGCCTGTTCTCCTTTATATAGTCTCGATCGGAAGCACCCTGTTCCACGTATGGGATATCTTCGGTGAAAAGAAAAACTTATCGAAAGCCTTAACGGTGATCGGATCCGTTCTCGTACTCCTCGGAACCGTCGCAGTCTCGGTATGCGGAATCTGTTGGCTCACCGATGTCCTCGGCAGCATCCTTCTCGGAACAGTACTTATAATGCTCTACACATTTTTCTTTGATATTTGAGGGGGATCCACATGAACGATCTTGTAATGGAAAGATGCGACCTGCTCATAGAAAGCCGCGCGCAGCTCGCCAAGAAATTCACTATGGACAATAACCTGATGTGCATTGCATCGGCACTGTTCTTCGCATCCGAAGGCCGCAGCGCCGATATCGGGAAAATGTCAGAATGTAAAAAGCTTCTGAGAAAAGAAGCCGGCCGCTTTTCGAAACTCAAATCCACTGCGGAGCTCACCGTCCTTAGCAAAATGCTCCTTTCTGATGATCCCGAACAATACCTGAAAAGTGTCATCGCTGTCTATGACAAAGTAAAAACTGCAGACTTTTGCGAGAAATCATACATCGTCCCAGTGTGCCTGATGATCGTTGACCTCGCCATACAAGACGAACTTGACGACATCCTTAACAAAGCACAGGATATCCTTAAGTCCCTTGATAAATCTCACCCCGTCCTTACCGGATCCGATGATTCCTCACTGGCCGTCCTGCTCGCACTTTCATACAAAGATACCGAAACCATCCTCGCCGACATCGAGACCGGATGCACCTACCTTAAGAAGACCTACCGTCTCGGAGTGCCGTCCGAATCCGTGCAGGAGCTCTGCGAGATCCTCGCTCTTTCATACGGTGACATCCGCTCCAAATGCGATACCGTCGCAAGGATCTACAAGGCCTTCCGCAAAAAGAAATCCTCCTACGGCAAAGACCGTGAATTTGCGATGCTCGCATCCTTGGCGGATATCGATATGAATCCTGATACGATCGCAGACGAGATAATCTCTGCCTCCGAATATCTTAAAAAAGACGACGGCTTCAAGGACAAACAGCTCACAGACAAACAGCGGATGATGTACGCGACGCTCCTTGTCGCAGGAGTTTACGGCAGGAACACCGACATGATGGATAACCCTGTCATCACCGGCACCCTTTCCATCCTCGCCGACAAAACCAAAGCCGCCATCACCTCCGCACTTCTCAATTGTGCCCTCGAGCTCATCCCCGCAGTCCTCGGCGCCGTCACCGACACCGAAGAGGAAGAATAAAAACAGAATTGTCCGGACGGATAATACACGAAAAAAGCTCGACCCACCGTTGGATAACGGAGGGCATAGAGCTTTTTTCTTTGCCTCAAAACTATGATTGGCAAGGGTAATGAATAACGATATAATGTAGTTGGAGACATAGTAGTTGTATATTTTTAGACAGAAAATTGAGCAAATCCCTGATAAGTGACCATTTGGGAAATGCCTGTATGCATAATCTTTCTTTTCCCGGAGATAGAAAGGTCTTTTTGGATTCCGGCCATGCCGGGGAAAGTGAGATGAAATATGATTTGTGTAGATGTAGATGAGCTAGTTCCGTGTCTGATTAATAACCAGTCAGGCGATATTGTCAAAACAGAGGTTATAAAGGTTTTCAGGAAATCATTTCTTTCGAAATTTAACTCAAAAAATGGTTGGTATGTTAACTGGAGGGAACTATCTAAAGAGTGTGAAATCTATGCACTCGTTGTTGAAGGCTCAGTGGATGTTCAGGGAATGATAGCTATGAATCCCATTAAATCCGAAGATATGAATGCCGGATTTATTGAATGGGCGGTAGCAGCTCCTTGGAATAATCCGGAGTTGATTACTCAAAAAAGATATAATGGAGTGGGCGGTCATCTTATTGCGATGGCTTCGGAATGGGCCGAACGAAATGGATATTTTAATGTTGTGACAGGATTCTGCCGAAATGCTGATATTATGGCTCATTTTATTTCTGCTTTAGGAGCTAATCAAATATACACAGGATTGCATCCATACCATATCGTTTTTGAACAAAGCTCCGCGAAGAAAATTAGGGAGGTATATGATTATGAATGGACAGATGATGAATTATGACCGTTATATAAAGAGTTTAGAGAGAACTCCTGAAGTAGATATCCCCCGCGTAAAGATAGATCTTCAGGCATTAATTAAGTATGCTGAAGATAAAGGATTAAATCCTTCACAACTTACAGAAGAAGAAGCAAAGGCTTTCGTTAAACCTTTATCATAAGTAAAGGTTGCTATCAGTGAGCTATCCGTTAGGATAGCTCATTTTTTTATGCCCTCCCCCTCAACCCCGCACCACGACTGCGTTTCAAAGCTGTCCGTTTTATGCCACACCTTCTATGTTACAACATAATTGTCGGATGACATAGGTTGAAACTTTGACGGTGGAGAGTTTTCTCTGACGTCAATTTCTTATAGCATCAGGTATTTGGGGGTTGCAATAAACAAAAAAGAGACTATATTTGAATTGTAAATTAATTTAGTTTACATTTCAAAAGGTGCAAATCATGAAAGAATATCTCGAGAAAACCCTTCATATGGATGTGAAAATATCGAGTAATACTCTGCTCTATAAATCACTTCCGCTGCTGTTTAAGGGTAAATATAAAATATATGATGTTGAAACAAACAAAATAGCTTGGATTGCAATAGATCCGCTGGACGTTATTGGGCTTGCCCAGCTTCGTAAAAACCGGGCTCAAATTGAAACTGTTGCCGGTAAGAACTGTGCGGTATTTTTGCAGAACAGTAATTTCTACGCAAAAGAGAAAATGAAAGAAGAGGGGATTCCGTTTGTTATAAAAAACAAGGAAGTGTATCTCCCGTTCTTAGGAATCTTATTGTCCGGAAACAAGCAGAGGGATCTAAAGCCGGTTCACAGGATTTCTTTCCTGACTCAAAAGATCCTGCTATCCGGGATGTATGAAGCATATGATAAAGCTACTGTAACTTACATTTCACAGCGCATGAATGTATCAAAAATGGCTGTAAGCAAATGCTTTGATGAGATAGAATACTTGGGACTTGATATAATGGATTCCAAAGGAAAAAGCAGGGCACTTACCATGACCGGTGATAGAAAAGAACTGTGGGAACAGTTAAAACCGTACATGAGGGATCCTGTTATAAAGAGAATCGAATTAACTGAGGATATCAGATTAAAGCAAAAAGCAGGAATATCTGCTCTTAGCGAATACTCTATGCTTACGGATAATGCTTATCCCACTTATGCTGTTTTGAAAGCTGATCTGCGGGAAAAGAATATCCCGGGAATGAGGGAAGCAGTTAGGGGTGAGAATATCGGATGCGTGGTACTCGAGCTCGGATATTATATTGATTCAGTAAAGAAAAATGTTCAGGATCCCTTGAGCGTAATGCTTTGCGTACAGGATGAATTGGATGATGAAAGGGTAGAAGGATCCGTAGAGGAAATGCTGGAGGATTATGTATGGTAAATGGCCTGGAAGTATTCAGAGATTATTTTTCCGGTGATGAAGATAAATATATCCTTATAGGTGGAACAGCATGTGATTGATAAGGAGAATAAAGTATGTCAGAGTGGATTATGGGAAATGATTTAAAACTACATAAAAATTTTTGGATTATAATGAAAGGACTTCAATCGGAACATTTTCTCCAACTATGGACGGATTATATAGATAACTCTCATTTTGTTTTACATATACATAATGTTATTGCTTATAGGGAAGTTGATTTTTATGAGGTGGCTGAAAGCGCGGCTTTATTTCTTGATAAGCCTATAGTATTTCAAAATAATGACGGAAAATTTCTTCAGGTGAATGTTTCTGAATCGCAAACTTAAAGATTATTGAAATTGACATATTTTGTTTATCTATTTTAGTTAGGAGGAATACACTATGCCTTTTATCAATTCTAAAGTAAGCGTTAAGATCACAGAAGAGCAGGAGAAGGAGCTTAAGTCCAGACTCGGAGAAGCTATTGCCCTGATCCCCGGAAAGAGTGAGAGCTGGCTTATGACCGGGTTTGAGGATGAGTATCATCTTTATTTTCGGGGAGATAACAGTCAGCCTGTGGCTTTTATTGAGGTGAGTGTATACGGTTCCGCTAACAGCGGTGCTTTTTCAAAGCTGACCGCAGAGATGACGAAGATATTCGGTGAGGTTCTCGGTATCGCTGCAGACCATATCTATGTTAAGTACTCCGCTACATCCGACTGGGGATGGAACGGAAATAATTTCTGAAGGATCATGAAGAAGACATATATAACTGCATCCAAAATATTTATACTCCTCGGCGCGCTTTCGATGTATGCGCTTCAGATAGGCGTGCTGTTTCCACTGAGGTTTGTGCTCAGGGGAGAATCCGGTACGGAAATAAGTGGCGGATTTGTCCTTGCGTGTATATTGTTTGCATGTTTATTCGGGATAATAGGCTTTATACTTGCAATCGTGGCAGGGGTTAGGAAGGAAGCTCCCGCTACGGTGTTTTCCATGGTGCTCAAGTTCATGATGATACCGTTCTTTATCCTGAATTTTCTGTTCTGGGTATTTCTTTTCCTGGGGACACTTAATCCCTTCCTGATAGTTGCGACTCCGTTCGTTGCATTGATAGGAGGTTTCCTTACTTATCTTGTTGTTCTTATGACAAGCCTTCCCGATGTAGTCTTTACATTGATTGAACTGAGATTATATAAAGGGGCTTCCAAGAAGCTTTTTGTCCTGGGAGTAGTGTTCAGCTTTTTCTTCGTACTTGATGTCGTGGGTGCGGTCATTCTTCATATAGCATTTAAAAAGGCAGAAATATACAGGAGTTATATCTGATAATGAATACAAAGAAAACATTTAAACTTAATCCGTTTTTAAAGGTGCTTCCGATCATTCTTTATTATGCCTGCTGGATTCCGGAAATATACTCCTACAAGGGCCCGATGACCGTAGCCGATGCCGCATATGTCATGTTTACCGCAACACTTGCTCTCATTCTGCAGGGTTGGGGAATTACTTTTTTTGTAGTATTTGTTTTTGTCAGAGTTAAGGAACATGCCAGGAAGGTTATGGGGATCATATCGATGATCCTGGGTGGCATAACAGCCTTATGGATGTTTGCGCTCGGCGGGATGGTCTATGCCGTTGAGGGAGTGCTTGATGTGACGATGTATGCGATAGTGTGCCTTGAAATAGTGCTCATAGGTATTACGGCTCTTATCCATGATGGGCATATCAGTACCTGATCGCACTTTTATGACGGAGGAAAGCTTGTGGTAATTTTTGAAGATGACAGGCTCGTTGTAAAGAATCCGGTTAAGTTATTGTTCGGACGTACGACCGAGATCGGATACGAGGATATCGAGAAGATTGAGTTTATAGACGGCGGTGATGTTTTCTTTTACCTGAAAAACGGTAAGGTCAGGAAAATCGCGGATCCCGGCATTGTCATGTTCTATACCGAATTCGGCGATATGCTTAAAGCTTACAGGATTCCCTATACGGTGATATCGGATGAAGTGGGTGACGCTTCGATAGAGACCGTAAGGGAGAAGGCGGCTGCTTGCAGGGAGATCGTGCTTGCATATTTAAACCGCTCCGTGAAGGAAAAGCTCGGACCCGAATACGAATTTGAAGTCCGGATCGCAGAAAGGCTGATCGGAACCACGCTGGAATTCAGGCTCCTTAAGAATGGTTTTTTGGATGAGGATTCCAATCAGGAGGTGAATTCCGACGGCGAGCCGATCGTTGATGAACTTGATGTGGCTTACCTGCACTCGTGGGAACCTGTGTATGAACGTGCCGGGTACCTGATCCTAAGGGAAGCGACAGACAGGAAGATATGCGAGGATTACCTGGAAAGCGATGTGCTTCCGTTTATCTACAGGAATCTGAAGTAAGTTTTTGAGGGCTGAGGGGGAACTTAATATGGGAAAGGGCAAGCTGAGGATAAGCCTTAGGCTTAAGATGTTCATTTTGACCACTGTCACGATACTGATCGTGGCCTTTGGCACTGCTGTGCTGTCCTACAGGATCAGTGCGAATATCATCGATGATTATTACAGGAATCTTACGATGGACTGTGCCGAGAATTTCGCCATGATGGTGGACCCGGAAATGCTGATGGAGATCAGGAGGGTCGAAGAATCGGATGAGTACCAGGCGGTGAGAGCGCATGCCGAGGAAACGGACAATGAGCAGGAGGTAGAAGACTACCTTCGTGAGCAGGGACTCTGGGAGCCGTTCAAACATACCAGGGATATGCTGGACAATTATATCGAAAGCATGGATGCGATCGAATATACCTATATCCTTGCCAGAAACGAGACCGGTGGAAATATCGACATGTACATAATGGATGACTCCACCAATCCGACTTATGTGGCAGGAAGCTTTATCGAGAGTGAACCGGAGTTTGCGGGTATTGATGCGACTCAGAGGATAGAGCCCACCATTTCAAACGGTGAATGGGGATGGCTGTGCTCCGCCTATGTCCCGATGTTCCTTGAAGACGGAACGATTGTCGGTCAGATCGGATGTGACATCGGAATGGATGAGGTCATGCATGAGAGGCGGACCTACTTTCTCTATATACTGATCGGTGCAGTTGTGCTCACCTTGCTGATGGTTGTCATTTCGGGATTCCTTCTTGACAGATTTATGGTGAGAAGGGTCTCCGGACTTACGGATGAGCTCAAGAATTTCAACCCCGCACCCGTGCAGGATTATGATGACGCAGGCGTTATACATACGGATGATAAGTATAACGATGAGATAGACGATCTGTATCACAGTGTGCATGACATGCAGGTAAGGATCATCGACAACATCAATGATATGGATGCGATGAATGTCGAGCTTGAAAGAGCTGCGAGGATGAAGTCGGATTTCCTTGCTAACATGTCCCACGAGATCCGTACTCCCATGAACGCGGTCATCGGAATGGCAGAGATCGCATCCCGTGAGGAATTATCCGCTACGGCGCGTGATGCGGTCACACAGATACAGAAATCAGGCAGGAGCCTTCTTAATATCATTAACGATATCCTGGATTATTCGAAGATTGAATCCGGCAAGATGGAGATCGTTCCGGAGAATTATCAGCCCACGAGCGAGCTCAATGACGTGGCCAATATCCTGGCTACAAGGATAGGAGCGAAGAACCTCGAACTTTATATGGTCGTGGACCCGGATATCCCGCATACCCTGTACGGTGATGCGATGAGGATCAGACAGGTTCTGATCAATCTCGCAACCAACGCCATCAAATTTACCCGGGAGGGCAGTGTCAGCATAAAGCTTACCTGCGAATATACCGGGGATGACATGGTAAAGCTTACTTATCACATAATAGATACCGGTATAGGTATCAAGCAGGAAGACATGGATAAGCTCTTTACGAGCTTTTCACAGGTGGATTCGAGAAGGAACCGCTCAGTGGAAGGTACCGGTCTGGGACTTGCCATATCGCAGAGGCTGGTCAAGTCCATGGGTGGCGAAATGGGCGTAAACAGCTCATACGGTGAGGGCTCTGATTTCTGGTTTACCATACAGCAGAAGGTTGTTGATGCATCCAGGGATCTTGTTATAGAAAATGCAGACCGGAAGAAAGCTGTCGGTATATACAGTGAAGACAAGCTCCGCATGATATTCGGCGATGAGATGCAGAAGCTGGATATCGAGAATGATGTCATCTCCGGAATTGATGATTACAAGCCTTCCGGAAAGATGGATTATATTTTCCTGGTATACGGCAAGTACTCTGACAGCGTAAGGGAATTCTTTAAAACTAACACTTCGGTCAGAGGTATTGTACTGGTCGATTTCAATTCCGATTTTGCTCCGGACCTGCCGAATGTTCATACTCTGAGACGCCCCGTTTCCACGCTCGGCATGGTAAGGGTGCTCAATGATAATGCAGATGATGAGATAAGGTCATCAGAGACGGAAGGCGGTTTTGTTGTGGACTTTACGGCACCTGATGCAAGGATCCTTGTTGTTGATGACAATGCGATCAACATTACGGTTGCGGAAGGCCTGCTCTCGCCTCTTAAGGTCAATATCGATTCCGCACTGAGCGGTCAGGAAGCGATAGAGAAGGTTACGGCAGGTGATTATGATATCGTCTTCATGGATCACATGATGCCCGGCCTTGACGGGGTTGATACCACGAAGATAATCAGACAGCTCCTTCCTCCCGACAAACAGCACCTTGTAATAATCGCTCTGTCGGCCAATGTTATGGAAAGTGCCAGGGAAGCATTTGCCGCTGCGGGCATGAATGATTTCGTTGCAAAACCCGTAGAGCTCAGAGAGATCACCTCGAAACTTAAGAAGTGGCTTCCCAAGGAGAAGATCTGCAAGGGTGCGGTGGCTGTTACGGAAAGTGCGGAAGAGTCTGCTCCGATCCTTGGTTTCGAAGGTCTGGACAGTGATTCTGCAATCAAGGCACTGGGCTCTGCAGCTCTTTACAATAAGATTGTTGAAGAATATTTCCGTTTCGGTCCGGAGAAATATGACGGAATTAAGAAGGCGTTTGATACTGATGATATCGATGACTACACAATCCGGGTTCATGCTTTAAAGAGCAGCTCCAGGCAGATAGGAGCTTCCCACCTCGGAAATCTGGCGGAGGAGCTTGAAAAAGCAGGTAAAGCTAAGGATACGGAAACCATCCGCGAGAAGACCGCACCTATGCTCGAGGTATACAGTAAGCTTTTAGATGACCTGTCCGCGTATTATCCGAAGACCGAAACTGATGAAGAGAAACCTCTCATCGGTGAGGATATCCTTAAGGAGCAGCTCGGTCAGCTTAAAGTGGCGTGTGAAGACCTCGATATGGATGCAATGGAAGCGGTCGCGGGTGAACTCAGAAAGTATTCTTTTGCCGAGGGGATGAAGGATAAGATAGACAGTCTCCTGCATGCGATCGACAGTATCGATACCGAAGAATGTGAGAAGCTGATAGAAGAGATAGGATAAGCAGGAATCGGAAAACTTATAGTTATCATGTGACGCAGGCCTTACGGTCTGCGTCATATATATTGTATGGGGACGAATTGTCCCCAAACGGGCTCTTTTGTGGTAAAATATTAATGTTGGCCTGCCGGCCTTAAATACTATTTCTGAAAGGGAAAGAGAATGGCTTACGATACTAACCAGTCGAAGGTAACACAGGAAGAATTTGAATACAGCCGCGAGATGATCGGAAAGCTGGCAAATTACTTCGAAAATGTCGTTGTCGGACAGAAAAACCTCGAGACATCACTTCTTACGGCTATCCTTGCGGACGGCCACGTTCTGATCGAATCGGTTCCCGGACTTGCCAAGACCACTGCGGCCAAGGCTATAGCAGAGGCGGTTGACGGTAAGTTTTCGAGGATCCAGTGTACTCCGGACCTTCTTCCCGGAGATATCATAGGAACCCAGGTATATAACAGGCAGACTTCACAGTTTGATACGGTCTTAGGACCCGTATTTGCCAACTTCGTTCTTCTCGATGAGGTAAACAGGTCGTCGGCTAAGACACAGTCCGCAATGCTCGAAGCCATGCAGGAGCATCAGGTTACTATCGGAAACCAGACCTACAAGATGCCTGAGGATGTATTCATAGTGATCGCAACCCAGAACCCCATCGAGCAGGAGGGAACATATCCTCTTTCCGAGGCACAGACAGACCGTTTCATGATCAAGGAAGTCATTTCCTATCCTATCGCAGCAGATGAGGTTGAGATCCTTAACAGAATAGAGAACCACGCATTTGAAAAGCGCCCTGCCGTAATGACCATCAAGGACATCGACAGGCTTCAGGATATTACCGACAAGGTTTATGCGGACGAGAGCATCAAGTGGTATATCTCCGCGATCGTTACCGCAACAAGGGGACCCGCAAGGCTCCTTGGCGAGAAGACCGCTGCATATGTGAAGATGGGAGCAAGCCCCAGAGCATCCATCGCATTCCTTAAGACAGCGAAGGCAACGGCTCTTCTTAACGGAAGAACCTATGTCGTACCCGATGATGTAAAGCGTATGGCGCGCAGCGTACTCCGCCACCGCATCGCACTTAACTATTCCGCAATTGCCGACAAGGTAAGCGTTGAAATGATAATTGACGGCATCACAGGAGCATTGAAGGCACCCTAATGGATATTGATTACGATTATCTGATCGGTATAAGCAAGGATGCGGTCCTGTACACAAACCGCAAGACCACTAACATCCTTGACGGCGGTTACAGCTCACTCTATATGGGTAAGAGCCTTGAGTTCCATGATCTCAAGGATTACACTCCCGGTGACGACATTACGTCCATAGACTGGAAATGTTCATCCAGGACCGATTCCATTCTGGTCAGAAGATACATCGCTGAGAAAAAGCATACCGTGCTGATCATCGGTGATACCGGTGCCAAGATGGACGCCGATACACGCAAAGGTGATCACAAATCGGACATCGCGCTTATGACAACGGGAGTACTCGATTACCTCCTCGGAAGACAGGGCGCGGATGTGGGCTTTGCGTGCTCGGGAAGAAAGGGCGAGGTTTATACTCCCTTCTTATCCGGCGGAAATAATGTCGAAAAGCTCCTTCATACATACGGTGAAGCCATCTTTGAAGATCCTTCATCCGATATGAATTCTCTTATCAATGCAACGCTCCGTGCATTTCCCACCCGCAGGATGATCATATTTGTGATCACGGATCTCGCAGGTCTTCGTACCGTTGAGAGCGAGACCCTTTTAAGGATGTCTGATAAAAACGATGTCTACTTTGTCTGTATAGACGATGCTCCCCTTACGGGAAGAAGGGTTTATGACAGAGTGGGTGAGAATTACGTTGACGGATTTTTATCGGGAAGCCGTACGCTCAAGAAAGCGGAAGAACGCGAAAGAAACGGCATCCTGGACCGTTTTAAGCTTGACGCACTAAGGAACCGTATCGTGTTCGAACAGATCCGTACGGCATCCGAAGTGGTAGACAGTGTGATAACCATGTTCGAAAGAGGTCGCAGTGGAATTTACGGTTAATATGCAACCGGAACTTATGATGAGCATTATCTGGCTTATCCTCGGAGGGGCAGTGTTTATTGTCTCCGTGGTCTTTTTCGTGATGCTCTTCAGATTCCGTCTGCGTAAGAGAGTAAAGAAATATAAAGCTCCGAAGCCTGCGAAGAAGCCTCCCATCGAATATGTGAGAAATATGGCACTTAAGCAGATAGATAAGTGCATTTACGATCTTTCCCACGGACGTGCCGATATCAGGGAAAGCTATCAGAACATGAGCACGATCATGAGAAACTTCGTATCGGAGATAACGGGTAAGGACGTAACCTCCCAGACTCTTTCGGAGCTTCAGGTATCGGGTGATCAGCGCCTTACGGATCTTATCAGAAAGTGGTATGCTCCCGAATTTGCAATGAAGACAAAGGCTGATTTTATGGGCGATGCCGAGCATGCCAAGAATGTGGTGAAGAGATGGAAATGATGTATCCCAATTTCATAAAGCTGGGAATACCGATACTTGCCGTAGCGGTGCTTATTCTTCATATCATTCCCGCACCCGGAAGGAAGGACTACACCGGCGGTATCAGGACCGGTGCGGCTTCGCTCATCAATTCGCTTCCGGTATTTAAGAGGGTCTACATGCGCGGAAGGATTCTTTCTTTTCTCTACGAGCTGTTTGTGATCGGTGCGATCGTTTCGATGCTCTTTCTTTTGGCAAGGCCTTACAAGACCGAGAAAATGAAGATCGGTGTCCAGAAGAGGGATATCATCCTGTGCCTGGACGTATCATATTCGCTCTATGAGCTCAATTACGAACTTGCGGATTATCTCGAGGAGGTTGTGACAGAGCTTCAGGGCGACAGGTTCGGAATCACGATATTCAATACATCATCCGTTGTCTATGCGCCTCTTACCGATGATTATTCCTACATCGTCACAAGGCTTGAGGAGCTCGAGAATTATTTCACCCTGCAGAAGGAATACGAGGACATGCTTCCTCCCGGTGACTGGATCACCTTCGAAACGGATGAAGAGTGGGATGCATATTATGACCTGGATAACAGGCTTGCATATATCGAAGCAGGAACGCTCGTCAATAACCACGAGAGGGGAAGCTCGCTCATAGGTGAGGGACTTGCATCCGCGCTTTACAGTTTTCCTTCCATCGGTGATGAGTCGAGGACAAGGATCATAATCTTCGCAACTGACAATGCCGATGCATCCAGGGTGCAGGAGATCCCGGACCTTGCAGGTGCGAGTGCACTGTGCAAGAAAAATGATGTTACGGTCTTTGCGATATTCCCTTCCGAGGATGCTTACTTTTCTGATTATACGATCGCCGATTACGAGGGATTCAAAGCTGACCTTCGCGCTGCGGTTGAAAATACGGGCGGTGAGTTCTATGTGCAGAGTAAGGCCGAGACGGTGTCTTCGATAGTTGAAGAGATCAGGTCGCACGAAGCAATGGCCGTCGATGACATTATCACGGAGATACAGATCGACACACCGGTTCCGTACATGATCGCGCTGCTCATATGCATTGCCGGATCGATGCTCGTTCTTTTGTTTTTGAAGGGTAAATAAGATGAGAAACTTAAATCCGGTATTTCCGGTACCTGCTCTCATCGCGGCATTTTCCGTGGCACTTCTGATAGTGCTGTTTGCCTGGATAAGAAGCAGGGAAAGCAGAATAAGGAGTACCTTTGCGCTGATAAGAAGAGCGGCGATCCTTGCTCTTTCTTTTGTCATAGCATTAAGGCCCATGAAGGAAGAGCACGGCACGGATGTAAGGCTCAGTAATACGGATGTGCTTTTTGTGCTTGATACTACGCTCAGCATGTGGGCGGATGACGGACCCAGGTCCACGAGGATCAGGGCTGCGCAGGATGACATCATGGAGATCATGGAAGGTCTGCCCGGTGCGAATTTTGCGCTGATTACTTTCCAGAACGAATCGACGGTCGCCGCGCCCTTTACGCAGGATGTCGAGACGATACGCAGGTATGTTAAGACACTCAAGGCACCGAACAAGGGGTACGTGACCGGAAGCCGCATGGATGTTCCTTACTATGATATCGAGAGCATGCTGATATCCTCGGACAGAAAGGAAAACAGACAGATAATCGTCTTCTTTTTATCCGACGGTGAAGATACGAGTCTTGATGATACGCCGTACAGCTATGAAGCGCTCGGGGAATTTGTCGACGGCGGTGCGGTCATCGGATACGGTACGGAAAAGGGCGGCTCGATGCTGGATAACTACGGTCTTGTCGTTTATTCCTCGGAATGGGATGTGGGAGTATCGCGGATCGACGAGGACAACCTTGAAAATATCGCGGACGGACTCGGTGTCGAATACATCCACCGTGACAAGTCGACGCTCTATTCGAAGCTCCTTGAAGAAATCATGGAAGACAGCGGTACCGTCACGGAAAGAAACAGCGAATACACATATTTCGGAGACACTTACTATAAATACACGCCTTATCTTGCGGCGCTTCTTGCACTGGAGCTGCTCGCAGGGATAAGGAACAACGCTTGGACTAGAAAGAAACATGGCAGGAAGATCACGAAAGAAAAAGCAGAATAAGACAAGGGAGAAGCATTACGTTTCGATCTTTACATATCTTGCGATCCTTCTGGCGGGGCTCGCGACCTTACTGTGCGCGCTTTTCTTCGTGCTCGGATGGAGCCTGAACGCATATTATGTGTCGGAGGCAAAGAAGGGTGTGTATCATCCGGAGATGGAGAAGTTCTTCACGAGGATCCCTTTCCCGGATGAGTATGTCGTCTGGTACAATCTCGGGAACTGCTATTTTGACCGCAGAGAGTACAAGAAGGCTGAGGATGCATATCTGAAGGCGATAGAATGCGGAATCCCTTATGAGAAGGAGTGCCCGGTCAAGGTCAATCTTGCACTTGCGATGATGGCACAGATCGATGAGGATGACTGGGATGAGTTCCTTGACTGCACGGGATACGATAATATAACCGCGGGTGCGAGAAGGGTCGAGAAGGTCTTAAAGGATGCGAGGGAGGTTCTCATAGAGGACGGATGTGCGCATGCGGATGACAATGACGGCCACGACAAGCAGGCGCAGCGCCTCAAGAATGAGATAGACGAGCTTCTCGAAAAAGCCGACCTCGAAGATGAGGAAGAGGAAGAAGACGAAAACGAGGGCGAGGACGAAGAGGACACCGACGACGAAGAGGGTGACGAGGAAGAAGACGATGGCGACGATGACTCAGAAGGCTCCCTCGATGAAGAAGAGATAATGGAGCATATCCAGGATATGCTCGAAGAAAACCAGGAAGAAAGAACCGACGACCAGCAGCTATACGAGGACCTTTACGGCTACGGCATCGACGAAGGTGCTCTCGAAGGCGAGCATGGGGAAGTGTGGTAAATATGTACAGGATACAAAAAAGCGCTCTGATTGAGCGCTTTTTTATATTGTAGATAATTGGATGGGCGGCGTATCCATCATATCAGGTTCCCGAGTGGGAGCGCAGGGTGCCTTTCCTGCTCGTCAATTAATCTACAACTGAAAAATAACATTTTCAGCAAAATGAGTCAAGCATGATCTGATTGTTTAATTCGTACAAGCCTGCCTGATGACACATATGATTCTATTTTTGCTGATTTTATATCAAACATAGTGGAAACATAGTGCTTGTTTCTTTTCTCATCAAGCTTAATGCATACAAATATATTATTTTTGTATTCTTTTACCAATTCTATGGTTCCGTTATTGTATCCGGCATAATCCGGTTGTTCAATTATTTCAGCTAAGTTATCAATATATTTTGCTGAGATGTAATGATTTCGATTCAACAAATGCGTCATAAGACCTTTGGAACGATATACATAGAAATCAGTAAAACTCGTTCCGAGAATGCTGTTAAGCGAAATATTAAATTTGGTTATTCTGATAAGTTTTTCTGACATTTACATATTATGTTTTCAGATATGCCCCGCATTTTTCTCGGCATGGACTTTGTATGCAATCAGATTCAGAACATAATCAGGCATTGTCCTGCCGCCGAGCTCCCACTCCTGAACAGTACGGTACGGAATTCCTATCCAACTGCAGAAATCTTTTCTGTTAAGTCCCGTTAAATACCTGATCGCACGCATCTGTAATGCGGTTTGTCTTTCCTTAAGTTCTTCTTTGCTTGAGGCTTCAATCTCGATTTCCAATCCCTCAATGTTAAAACAATATGATTTCTTTGCCATATTCTTCTCCTCCGAAAAACACACAATGTGTGCACAACTACAATTTGTAGTATATGCACGCATTGAGTGCTTGTCAATATACAAAAATAAATGTTTAAAAAAGAGCGGTTATGTGGGTATAATTAAATATATGGAGGTCGAAATTATGAGTACATTGGTTACGTATTTCAGTGCTGAAGGAACAACTAAGAAGGTTGCTGAGGAATTTGCTAAAGAGATCGGAGCGGATGTTTTTGAGATAATTCCTGAAGAGATCTATACCAAGGCAGATATCAGATGGACCAATCCTCTATCCAGATGCAATAAAGAGAAATTTGGCAATAAGGACGTACCTGTAAAGGGCAAGGTTGAGGACTTTGAGAAATATGACACAGTCTACATCGGTTTCCCCATTTGGTACGGATGTGCTCCCAATGTAGTTAACACTTTCTGCAAGGGCTATGACTGGACGGGCAAGAAGGTATATGCTTTCGCTACATCGGGCGGAAGCGGCATCGGAAAGACCGCTGAAAAGCTTAAGCCCTATGTAACCGGTGCTGCTGAAGTCGATGCACTTCTCGTCAAGAATGCCGAAGATGTGAAGAACTGGAAAGCATAAATGAATTTTATTGAGATTACAGATATAAATGTTCCGGAGCTGGATGTGTTTTCGAGGATATCGGAGACGCAGCTTTACAGGTACTATGAGCCGGAGATAGGGATATTTCTGGCGGAGAGTGCGAATGTGATCCTGCGTGCGCTCGAGGCGGGATACGAACCGCTTTCGATGCTGGTCGAAAAGGAGCGCATTGAGATCGAGGCGCGTCCCGTCTTTGATGCGATCGAAAAGCTCTGCGGCAAAGAGAAGCTTGATTCTATTCCTGTCTATACCGCAGGAAGTGATATTGTTACGAACCTTACCGGATACACTCTGGTGCGCGGTCTGTGGATGGTCCTTCGGAGAAAACCGGAAGAACCGGTTGAAGAATTCTGCAAGGGCAAAAAGCGTATCACTCTATTGTTCGATGTAGTAAATCCCACGAATGTAGGCGCACTGATAAGATCCGCCGCGGCTCTCGGAATGGACGGAGCACTTCTTTCATACGCATCGGTAGATCCGCTTACAAGAAGATCCGCAAGAGTCAGCATGGGAACCGTATTTCAGATCCCCTGGACGAAAGCAACGAAGGAAGAATCCGAAGGGATAAACCTGATACGAACATTGCAGTCATACGGTTTCAAAACCGTTGCCATGGCCCTCACAGAAGATTCGACAAGTGTCGACAGTGATGAGATCAGAGCAAATGAAAAGCTTGCCGTCGTAATGGGAACCGAAGGCTACGGTCTTCCGAAGGATGTGATAGGTGCCTGCGATTACCGCGTAATGATCCCGATGTTCCACGGTGTCGATTCCCTCAATGTAGCCGCGGCGGGTGCGATAAGCTACTGGGAACTTATGAAGAGGTGAACGATGACACGTAAGAGGATTTTTTTCGGGATCGCATCGCTTCTTCTTTTTGGAACGGAAATACTGATTGGGCTTTTTGCCCATGGCTTTGTCAGAAATTATATCGGTGACGTGCTCGTTGTGATCCTGATATATTCTTTGTTCAGGACGATCAGCCCGGATAGGCCGGGAGCATGGTATATCCTTCCGACGTGCATCCTTGTATTTGCATTCGCTGTTGAATTCCTTCAGCTCTGGGGCTTTTGCGATAAGCTCGGAATAGAGAACAGACTGCTGAGGGTAATAATAGGAACGGGTTTTTCAGTTGAGGATCTTGTAAGCTATACGTCAGGTATCATTCCGTGTTATATAACGGAAAAATTTATTCGAAGAACGAACTTTTGATTTGAGGAGAACCCCCATGCTTGTGATGTTGTTTCTGTTGGTGATACTGATCAATGTGGCGGTGGTGGCAGCCGTGATTGCAGGAGTGAACGCTACTCAGAAAAAATCTAAGCTCACCTCGGATGTTACATTCGAGCGTGTTGAATATATGAACGGTTCCAAGCTTGAGAATTTCTACGATGCACCCATCGATAATCCGACGTGGGACGATGTATCCGCACGCATCCGCAAAATGATGGATGTAAGCGACGAACACGTTCTCCTTACCATGAAGCAGGCAACCTACGGTGTCAGATTCATGCAGGCCGCGCAGATCGAAGGCGGCTATGATCTTCAGGTGGGACTTGAGGAAGGTGATCAGTCCAAGCTTGTCGAAAGAATCGTCGATGCGAACGAATTAAACGAACGCTTTCAGACCTTTTACCGTTATGCATATGTGGACAACCTCGGCGATTTTACTCCGGTAAAGTTTTTCGAAAACTGAATTTGATATATATGAATCAATCCGCCGGGCCGATAGGCTTGGCGGATTTTTTATGTGGAAATTTTATAAAAATTTATTTATTCCATTTATTGGAAGATTCTCTTTTTCCGCGCGGCACCCTGTTTGACAGCATAAATGGCCGCGTCTACAATGAGGGTGATTTTTTCATTCACATGGAAAGGAGCGGGCAGATGCTGATACAAAAGATTCGAAACAGTCTGTTACTTCAGCTTATCTGTATTGTGCTTGCAATTCTTACCGTTCTTTCCGTTACTCTCTACACTTCTTACATCTACGTCAAGGACACCACGATAAGCTACGCCGAGACTCTAGCGGACAGCCTGCTGCGTCAGGCGGATGATGCACTCAGCTTCTACGAAGAGAATTTAAGATACAATGCCGAATCGCTTTGCAACTTTCTTCTCATGGATGATCCGGGTGCGATAAAGACAGAAGCCGGTGAAGCTCTTATATCATCGTATTACACACAGATCGCACTTAAGAATAAAGAGATCGTATCCGCCGTCATTTACGATGCGGATATGAACGAACTTGTATCTCTCGGCCGTCCCGTTACACTTTCGGAAAAGCAGACATACCTTCGAACCGAATCCGATATGAATGCGGATCTGTATTACGATGGGGATGAGAATTATTACTACGGTTTCTATCATCCTGTCTACAGCGGCACGGGTTCGAATATAAAGCAGCAGGGAATGTGCGTGTTCATCTTAGAGCCCTGGATGATCGACGGAACTCTTCACAACATCATGAACGACAATATGTCCGCGATCTTACTCAGTGATTCGAACATTCTCGATCTTTCTTTTCACACCTTCGGAAATATTCCTTCGTATGCAACGATGGATGATCTGAAAGCGGATGATGATTACATTTACCGTGAAGGCAACTGGCAGAACGGTATCAGGATCGCTGTTGCGGTTTCGATTTCGGGTAACACTTCCGGAAGCAGCAACATCCGCGGAATGATTATCATTGCATCATTGCTCACATTATTCTTCCTGACTGTCATCGTTTTCTTCTCGTACTTCAACATGGCAAGACCCATACACGAGATAGACAGGTTCATTGACGATTCGATCGAATACCCGGACAGAAGACTTAACCTTAACCGTACCGACGAGATCGGTTCCGTTGCATCGAGCCTTAACCACATGCTCGATGAGAACAACCGGATGATCGAAGAGATCAAGGACGGCAAGATCCGCCTGTATGAGACCGAGCTTGCACAGCAGAAGATGGAGATCCTCGCATACAGGAATCAGATCAATCCCCATTTCCTTTACAACACATTATCGTGCATGAGGGATATGTCTCTTTTCCACGGACAGGATGATATCGCGGAGATGGCGATGGCTCTTTCCGACATCTTCAGGTATGCGGTCAAGGCAAGCAACATCGTAACCGTACGCGACGAAGTTTCATACATCGCAAAATATGCACGCATCATCGAATACCGCTTCATGGGTAAGATCATGATCTCAACGAGCGTGCGCGATGAAGTGCTCGATAAACCGATGATCAGATTTTTCCTCCAGCCCCTTGTTGAAAATGCCGTCTTCCACGGATTAGAGAGCAAGATGGATAACGGCTCGGTAAATGTTTCGATCGAAAGCAAGGGCGACAGGCTTGAGATAATCGTTCGTGACGACGGATGCGGAATGGATGATGAGACTCTGATAAAACTCAGGGAGACGATCAAAGAACCCCACGAAACAGGAGGCATCGGTCTTTCCAACATTGTACAGAGACTCAGGCTTTTCTACGGGGACGAATATACCTTTGAGGTGAACAGCATCCGTGATCAGGGAACAACGATACATATATCCGTACCCGATCACATGAGAGAGACATAAGAAAGGAGGTGCCGTATGCTGAACGTTTATATAGCTGATGACGAAGTATGGATCATACTCGGTCTTAAGAAATTACTCGAAAAGATCGATGTCGATTCCTTTGTCGTGGGCACCGCCAATAACGGTCTCATGGCAAAAGAAGAGATAGAGATGTTCAAGCCCGATGTCATATTCACCGACATCAGGATGCCCGGACTTTCCGGACTCGAACTCCTTCAGGCAATCCCCGAAGTATCACCGGATTCGAAGGTTGTCATCATCACGGGTTTTGCGGAATTCAGTTATGCGAAGGAAGCCGTACAGCACCATGCATTCGATTATCTCTTAAAGCCCATCAAGGAAGAGGATCTTCAGCGCGTCATGACCGCGATATTAAAAGAGCGCGGTGAAGCACCTGACGAAGAAAAGCAGACACCCGTAAATGACAAGATGATAGACAGCGTTGTGTCCGACATAAGGGAACACTACATGGAGGATATATCGCTCACATCGCTTGCCGCGAAATACAATGTCAGCATGGGAAGTCTCAGCAAGATGATCAAGGATCACCTGCAGCTTAACTTCTCGGATTACATCGCATCCTTACGCATACAGAGAGCGAAGGAACTCTTAAGCGACGAAACACTTTCGATACAGGAGATCGCGGAGATCGTCGGATACAATGATTATTTCTATTTCACGAAGGTGTTCAAGAAGATAGAGGGAATCTCACCGAGCAAGTACAGGAAAGAGATATAGAGATAAAAAAGACCGCAACCAAATACAGGAAAGTTGCGGTCTTTTTTACAGGTTCGAAAATATTACCAAAACGACAAAAATATTACATGTTTATTTTCTTTACACGGAAGTAGTATGAAATCGCCGGGAGTACTCAAAACAAAATGTACAGACGATTTTAAAACAGGAGGTATGGCATTTATGAAAAAGAAACTGATCAGCTTTGCGCTCAGTTTATGCATGCTCGGATCGATGCTTGCCGGATGTGGTAATGCAGCCGATAACAATACATCTTCATCTTCCTCATCTTCATCATCATCAACCCAGACTGCAAACGCCGCATCTGACGGCAAGATCAAGATCGGTGTCTCCATATGGAGCTCAACCGACGTTCTCGGTTCACAGTGCAAGATGATCCTCGACGAAGCCGCTGAGGCACTCGGAGTAGAGGTCATGTACGTAGACCAGGGACATGTATCAGAGAAGGTTACCGCATCTGTTGAGCAGCTCTGCGCAGCAGGATGTCAGGGAATCATCATCTGCAATTCATCAGATACCGAGATGGCATCCGCTATCAAGACATGTAATGACAATCAGGTTTATCTCGCACAGTTCTTCCGTATCATCTCTCAGGAAAACAGTGCGGATATATATCAGGCAGCTCTCGATTCCGAGTACTATGTAGGCGCAGTTCACGAGAACGAGCCCGAGAACGGTGAGAAGCTTGTACAGATCCTTCTTGAAAAGGGCGACAGAAACATCGGACTCATCGGCTGGGAGCAGGGAGACGCAACCTGGCTCGGCAGATGGGAAGGCTATAAGGCAGGCGTTGAGAAGTGGAACGCAGCTCATCCCGATGATCAGGCAGTTCTTTCCGAGCCTCAGTACGCAGGAACCTCATCCGAAGGCGGATCCAAGGCAGCAGAAGCTCTTATGAGCGCTAATCCCGATCTCGATGCACTCATTCCCGCAGGCGGCGGCGGTGATCCTCTCCAGGGCGCAATCGCAGCTGTCGAAAGAGCAGGCAAGACCGGCCAGATCGATATCGTTTCAACCGATTTCCTTCCCGATCTCGGTGACAGACTTGCCAACGGATCTATGGCAGGAGAATCAGGCGGACATTACTGCGATCCTCTGTTCGCATTCATGGCAGTTTACAATGCGATCCGCGGTAACTATTCTGACTTCGGCGGCAAGTTCGAAGACATCAAGTTCCCTTATCTCTATGTTGCTTCGGCAGAAGATTACAAGGATTATGAGAAGTACTTCGTAGACCAGCTTCCTTACACACCCGAGGAGCTTGTTGCAATGTCGAACCTTGACATGGAAGGACTTAAAGCAGCGGCAGCGAAACTTTCAATAGAAGACGCGGCGGCGAGATCCGGTAATTAACTAAGATCCTTAAGGGCCGGTATCGGATTGCGGTACCGGCTCTTATTTTCTCAAAATGTGAGGTTTATCGGTATGAATAAAGCTGAAAACACCGGAAAAAGATTATCGGGCGGGGTCAAAGGCTATCTTTTATTACTTATCATGGTCCTGATATCCTGGGGTATCTTCAAGATCATCACTCCGGATAATTTCGGTTCTCCCAAGAATATGCTCAGCTATTTTGAAGCATCGCTTCTTGCAGCGGTCGGAGCCGTGGGATTTTATTTCGTAATGGTCATGGGCATGTTCGACTTCTCGATCGGTGCGAACATCATGCTCTCCGCGATCGTCGGATGCGTATTTGCAAACCGTTTCGGTCTCGGATATTTCGGACTTGTCATCGGTGCGATCCTTACCGGTGCGATAGTTGGACTGCTTAACGGGGCATTCTATGTAAAGCTCCGCATTCCTTCAATGATCGTAACAACGGGACTGGCGCTCATATATGAGTCGGTCGCAAACTTCATAGCGGGCGGAGTTGAGCAGACTCTTCCTTCTGACTTAAGAGCATTCGGACAGATGCCGGGAAATCTTATTCTTGCGGTCATTGCATTTGCCGTTGCATATCTGCTCCTTAATTACACCAGGATAGGAACCTATACCTATGCGATCGGAAGTAACGAATTCGTCGCGAAGAACATGGGTATCAAGGTAAATAAATATAAAGTTCTCGCATTCATCATAAGCGGTGCGTTCCTCGGAGTCATGGCGGTCCTTACGATAAGCTACGGATCCTCCATGGTCGCCGTAACGGGTATGGCTTCTATGAGCCGTAACTTCGTTCCCACGATGGGATGCTTCTTCGGACTTGCATTCAAAAAATACGGAATGCCCATTCCCGCGATCATCATCGGTGAATTCGTCATCAATATAATCTTCTTCGGATTTATCGCACTCGGAGCGCCCACTGCGGTACAGGATGTTATCACCGGACTGGCCCTTCTTATCATTGTCATGCTGACAACCAAAGTCGCCAAGGGCGAGATCGTAAAGTAGGAGGGATGAGTGATGAGTGATATAAGACTTGAAGTAAAGAAAGTCAGCAAGACCTTCGGCATCACCAAAGCGCTTCAGGATGTTTCCTTTAACATCGCAAAGGGTGAGATCCATGCGCTGATAGGAGAGAACGGTTCGGGCAAGTCCACCCTTACCAATTCCCTTGCGGGCATCTATCACAAGGACCGCGGAACCTTCCTCCTTGACGGAAAAGAAGTCGATCCCGCAAACCAGGTGGAAGCCAATAACGAAGGCATATCGATAATAGTCCAGGAGCTCGGAACACTTGACGGACTTACCGTTGCGGAAAATATCTTTCTCGGACACGAGGAGCAGTTCGTGAAATTTGGGATCAAGAATACCGCGGCGATGAACCGTAAGGCAAATGAGCTTTTGAAAAAGTACGGCTTCGACAAGATCAAGGCTCCCGATATGATCGACGATTACAATTTCGAGGACAGAAAGCTTGTCGAGATAGTTAAGGCAACATATTTTTCACCCAAGATCGTAGTCATCGATGAGACCACAACGGCACTTTCCAGAGAGGGGCGTGACGAGCTCTATAAACAGATGAAGAGGATAAGGGAAGAGGGTAACACCGTTATCTTCATTTCACACGATCTTCCCGAGGTTCTCGAGATGTCGGATACGATAACCGTTTTAAGAGACGGTGTGTATATCGATACCGTAAAGAGCTCCGAGATCGATGAGGACGGACTTAAAAAGCTCATGGTAGGACGTGACGTTACGGGTGCATATTACAGGACTGATTACGGCGAAGAGGTTTCAAGCGAAGTCGTGATGAAGGTCGAAGATGTAACTGTACCCGGACTTATCTCTGATGTAAACTTCGAACTCCACAAAGGTGAGATCTTAGGCTTCGGCGGACTGTCCGAATCCGGAATGCACGAGATAGGAAAAGCATGCTTCGGTGCTTCTTTTGACAGAGAGGGGAGAGTAACTCTGGCGGACGGAACGCAGATCAATGATATCCCGACCGCGATAGCACACAGCATTGCATATACATCCAAGGACAGGGACAATGAGTCGCTTGTAATGAACCAGAGCATAAGGGACAATATCTGTCTTCCTTCGCTTAAGGAGCTTTCGAATAAAGCGCATATGCTCAGTGACAAAAAGCTCAAGAGCTTTGCGGAAGAATTTGCGAAGAAGATGTCCACCAAGATGCAGAGCGTAGACCAGTTCGTATCGAACCTTTCCGGCGGTAACAAGCAGAAGGTTGTTCTCGCACGCTGGATCGGCAAGGACTCGGACATCCTTCTTCTCGACTCACCCACAAGAGGCATCGATATCAAGGTCAAGCAGGACATCTACAGACTCATGGATGAAATGCGCAAGTCCGGAAAGTCGATCATCATGATATCCGAAGAGCTGACAGAACTTATCGGAATGTGCGACCGAATCATTATCATGAAGGACGGACGCATAAACGGTGAGCTTTTAAGAAGCGCGGATATCGATGAGAACAGTCTCATTGCTAAGATGGTATAAGGAGGAGCGTTCATGCCTATTCAGATTTTTAAACATTTCTTCAAAACGGGAGAATTAAAGAAACAGCATGTGATAAACCTTATCCGTTCCTCACTTCCGATAATCGGTCTTATCGCAGTGTTCATTGTTTTCAATACGCTTACCCACGGCAGTATGTGGAACAGCAGAAAACTGATCTTAAATCAGATCTATGTTGTCATGATCTCTGCCACGGGAGTTTTCTTCATAATGTCGATGGGCGGCCTCGACTTTTCACAGGGTTCCATAATGGGAATCGCATCAATCGTTGTTTGCAAACTGTCGGGTACTAATATATGGCTCGCAGTTGCAGGGGGTATATTGGCAGGAGCGGCGATCGGAGCATTTAATGCATACTTCTATGTAGGCAGGAAGATCAAATCGTTCATCGTAACGATATGTACGATGTTCCTATTCAGGGGCGTCATCAAGTACATGGCATCAAATTCACCGGTTGCCGCAAGCATGAAGGTCTATGATTATGACACGACTGCCATAAAACTCGGTATCACGTTCGCAGTTCTGCTCATCAGCTTTATCGTATTCAGGTTCACAAGCTTCGGTATCCATCTGAAAGCCATTGGTGCTGGAGAAAAGGCCGTAAAGTTTGCGGGAGTAAGGACGGACCGCGTTAAGTTCCTGATCTACGTACTTGCAGGTGCGATAACCGGACTTGCCGCATTCGTCAATATTGTAAAGAACGGATCCGCAACCGCCAATGTCGGAAACCAGCTCGAGACACAGATACTCATCGCACTTGTTCTCGGAGGAATGCCCATTTCGGGCGGAGCCAAGGTGAAGTTTGAAAATGTCATCGTAGGCTCCCTCCTTTACATCGTACTTACCAACGGACTCATCATGATGGGACTTACCACCCAGATGATGCAGCTCATCCAGGGTATAGTATTCCTTATCTTCGTTGCCTTATTTGCAGACAGGGAGAACCTGTCCGTTATCAAATAAGACCTGACCTCTGACGGATAATCCGGCAGACTTCATTCCCTCACAGACACCTTTTTACGGATCCCCCCTCCTGAAAAGGTGTCTTTCTTTTTACAAATGGGTTGTGGGATAAGCCTTCCTTTGTGATAAAATAAATATATGTTTTCAAACGGAGGCATGAAGATGCTTAGGAAAAATCTGTTCAGGTTAATGGGAATACTGCTTGCGATGATGCTGGTCGCAGGGTGCGGTGCGTCTGCGGAGGAAAATGCGGAGCCGGAGCTTCTGCTTGGCTTCAGCCAGATAGGTTCCGAGAGCGCTTGGCGTATCGGAAATACACGTGACATAGAACGTTCCGCCGAAGATCACGGCGTGAGCCTTATGTTTGAAAATGCAAATCAGAGCCAGGAGAACCAGATCGATGCGATCAGAAGGTTCATTGCATATAAGGTTGATGTAATAGCATTTTCTCCGATTGTTGAGGACGGATGGGATAACGTTCTGATGGAAGCGAAGGAAGCAGGCATTCCCGTCATCCTTGTAGACAGGGATATAAAAACCGAGATCGACGGACTTACAACCTGCCTTATCGGTGCGGACTTCTACAACGAGGGAGTCATGGCGGCCGAGTATCTGATCAGAAAGGCTGACGAGCTCGGGCTCGAGCATGTCAATATCGTTGAGATAACCGGTACGGAAAATTCCACTCCCATGAGACAGCGCCAGGCGGGCTTTGCGGATACGATCGCAGGTGATGAGCGAATGGTGATATTAGAGAGTATCGACGGTGATTTCCTTAAGAGCCGCGGCGCGGAGTGCATGAGATATCTCCTCGATACTTACGGAGATGAGATAGATGTTGTCTTCAGCCACAATGACGAGATGACGCTCGGAGCACTTCCCGAGATAGAAAATTCGGGTTTTGTTCCCGGGCAGGATATGCTGATCATTTCCATCGATGCCGGACAGGAAGCGATAGACGTTCTGAAAGAGGGAAGGATCAACTGCGTCGTAGAGTGCACTCCCAATCTCGGTGATGAACTCATGGAGACGGCTCTTAAGCTTAAGAACGGTGAAGCGGTCGAAGCTGTCATCCATCCCGTTGAGCAGGCATTTACGGATGAGATGGATGTCAATTCGATAGAAGACAGAGGCTACTGATCCTTGCACAAGATAAAAAGGGAAAAGAGCATACTGGGACGTATCGACAACATGAGCTACAAGCTCGTGTTCATTCTGATGCTCCCCATTATCTTAAGTATTGTATTCATGCTCGTCTATGCGGCGAAGTACCACAGCTCGATCGTAAGAATGGAAACAATCAACAGCCTTAAGACTGTTGTGACCGAGGATATTCCGGGATGTGCATGGGATATAGTAAGCGGACGTGAGACTATCAGTCAGAGCGATATATATCTTAAGATCGGCGAAGTCAATGAGACGATCGATGAGATAACGGAGCGTACCGGTGCGGAGAACAGACTCTCCCTAATAGTCGCATCACGTACGATGACAACTCTTCAGAACTATGTCGATAAGCTCCGGGACAACATCCGTGATGAAGTTCCCGTTGTGGAGAATGAAAAGGTTCTCGAAGAAATAAGAAAGGTTTCCTCGCTTGTCGATTCGATGCTCAACGATTACGTTGCGCAGGAGATAACCTCCACCGCGAAGATGAGTGAAAGCCTTATGATCGGTGTCATCATCACCGCGGTACTTGAGATCCTCATAATAGTCCTCGCACTCTGGATCAGAAGAAGAACCGTTAAGGCGACTGAAAGCTCCGTAAGACAGCCCATCGAAAGACTCGAGGAAGCTGCCGCACAGATCGCGGAGGGAGCATTCGATGCACGTATTGCAGATACCGATGTCACTGAGCTCAGGAATCTTACCGGCCAGGTAAATACGATGGCGGATAAGCTCAAGTCCATGATGGATAAGAGTAACCTTGATGCGAAGAACTTACGCAAGGCAGAGCTCAGAACCCTGCAGGCTCAGATAAATCCCCACTTCCTTTACAACACTCTCGATGCGATCGTATGGAAAGCCGAAGCGGGTGAGAAGGATGAAGTCATCCAGCTTACGAGTGCACTCAGCGATTTCTTCAGGATATCCCTTTCATCGGGTGCCGACTGGATCCCCATCAGCCAGGAGAAGAAGCACATCGAAGGATACCTGACCATACAACAGACAAGATACCGTGATATCATGCATTACGAGATCGACATTCCGGATGAACTGGGAGATTACTACATCCTTAAGCTCCTGCTTCAGCCCCTTGTCGAAAATGCCCTCTATCACGGAATCAAGATAAAGCGCGGCGGCGGTACGATCAGGGTCACGGGTAAGCTTGAAGACGGATACTTAAAATTCAGCGTTCGTGACACCGGACTCGGTATGACCGCAGAGCAGCTGCATGACCTGAATGAAAGAATGAAGCAGGGTCAGCCCACGGTAAGCGAGGGTGGCGGAGGCTTCGGACTTGTAAATGTTAACTTGCGTATACGTCTGTACTACAATCAGGAAGACGGTCTTAAGATAGAAAGTAATACCGAAGGCACGGAGGTTTCGTTCAAGGTACCGTGCAAGAGCAGGGAGGAGATATTCGAAGATGAAAGTATTTCTGGCTGATGATGAGATCGTTGTCAGAGAGGGCATAAGGGAGTCTTTCCCGTGGGATGAGACGCCCTATACACTTGTAGGCGAAGCGCCGGACGGTGAGATGGCCCTTCCGATCATCCGCGATACAAATCCCGATATTGTCATAACAGATATCAGGATGCCGTTTATGGACGGTATAGAACTCTGCAGGACTCTCCGTGCGCAGATGCCCTGGATCGGCATCATAGTCTTAAGCGGCTACGATGAGTTCGAATATGCACGCCAGTGCTTACAGCTCGGCGTTCGAGAATATCTCGTCAAGCCCATCAACTCCGAGAATTTAAGAGAGGCTCTCGATAAAGTAAGCAAGCAGCTCGAGGATGAAAGAAAAGCGATCGAGCATGCGGCAAGTCTTCGGAACCGTCTCGGAAATGATGAGCACCTCGTCAGGGAAAAGCTCATCGCATCACTTTACTCAGAGGATGCGGCATCGGAGGATGCGGCAAACGTTCTCAAGCATCTGGAGTCTATGGGCTGCAATGTCACCGCTCCTTACTATGCTGTTGTTGATGCCGCATTCGATCCCGTAAGCGAAGGACAGGCGGTTGCCTATACTCTTTCCGAAAGCAGCGGAGGCGTGATGCATGCTACCCCTACAAGAACAGGTTCCGCTCTTCTTGTACTCGGTGATACCGCAGAGGATGCGGAGGAGAGGGCATATGCATTTGCATCATCACTTGTTCAGGAAGCGGAGAGAACCGGATGTAAGGACATCCGTGTGGGAATAGGTGAGATCGTTGATGCACCCGAGGATATCCTGAAGAGCTTCAAGGCCGCAAGACATATAAGACACATACTTGTTGACCGTGCGGAAGAAAAGTCTGTGATCCTCGGAACAAGGGAGATGGGAGATGTATCCGGTGATGCGAATACTCCCGCGATGATAAGCGAAGCAAAGCTTTATATGTCTCAGCACTTTACGGATCCCAACCTCATGCTCCAGGATGTTGCGAAGGCCGTCGGTATGAGCAACAGCAGATTCTCCACCGTCTTTTCCCAGACGGGCGGTCAGACATTTACGGAATACCTTATTTATCTCAGGCTTAACAAAGCCAAGGAAATGCTGCGCACAACGGCAGTCAAGAGCTCGCAGATAGCGAGGGAATCGGGATACAACGACTCCCACTATTTCAGTTATATATTCAAGAAAAATGTGGGAATGACTCCTTCCGAGTACCGTTCACAGTACAGGAACGTACCCGAGTAAAATAATTTTCAACCTGTATAAGATCAAAATCCACCGTTTTCTAAAAATAAAATAAAGTCCGAGAAAAATTTGAACCAAGACAAAATGAACCTCCATTTACCCGCAGATGCGTAAGTCTTATCGTATAGACATACCGCACAGTGCGGAGAAATGGAGGAATTTTTATGAAGAGGTTTAAAGCATTGGCTCTTGCGGCAGTACTTGCTCTTTCACTCGTACTTACTGCATGTGGCAAATCCGGCAACGGATCAGACGGACCCATCAAGGTAGGCGTTATCAATAACCCTCCTTCAGAGTCAGGTTACCGTGAAGCAAACGTTAAGGACATGGAGAGTGTTTTCTCAGCAGCTAACGGCTATGAGCTCAAGACATTCTACAGCATCAAGAACGACGAGCAGCTCCAGGCAGCTCAGGGCTTCATCACCGAAGGCGTTGACTATCTTCTTATCTCGGCAGCAGAGACTACCGGATGGGACGAAGTTCTCACCAAGGCACAGAAGGCAGGCGTTAAGGTTTATCTTTTCGACCGTATGATCGATGTTGATGCAAGCCTTTACGAGGCAGCAGTTGTTTCCGATATGGCAGCTGAAGGCGACACCGCAGTTAAGTGGCTCCTTGACCAGAACCTTTCACAGTACAACGTAATCCATATCCAGGGTGCTATGGGTT
>JAFZWW010000103.1 GCA_017617005.1 Lachnospiraceae bacterium | reverse complement strand
TATATTACCTACAGATATAAGAGACAGCTTGTCCGTAAGTCCAATTCCACGGACGAGCAGATCCTGTCACTCATCGAGTGCAACAACGAAGAGGTCAAGCAGGAGAACTCCAATAAGAATCCCACCGTCAACAGCGTTCAGCGTGACTATATGGCCGGTGAGGTAAGTAAGGATATCACCAAGAGATTCCTTCTCGACGAGGATATCGTTGCCGCTCACGAGGCAGGTCTCATTCATTTCCATGATGCGGATTATTTTGCACAGCACATGCACAACTGCTGTCTTGTAAACCTTCAGGACATGCTCCAGAACGGTACCGTCATCAGCGAGACCATGATCGAGAAGCCCCACTCATTCTCCACCGCATGTAATGTTGCGACCCAGGCTATCGCACAGATCGCATCTTCACAGTACGGCGGACAGAGCATTTCTCTTTCACATCTTGCTCCCTTCGTACAGATCAGCCGTGAGAAGTTCAGGGCTACCGTTAAGCAGGAGATGCAGGATGCGGGCATTGCAGTTTCCGAGGAAGAGATCAATAAGGTTGCCGAGATGAGAGTCCTTGATGAGATCAAGGCCGGTGTACAGACCATCCAGTATCAGGTCATCACCCTCATGACAACCAACGGCCAGGCTCCTTTCATTACCGTATTCATGTATCTTGATGAGGTTCCCGAGGGACAGACCAGGGACGACCTTGCGACCGTCATCGAGGAAATGCTCAAGCAGCGTATCAAGGGCGTCAAGAATGAGAAGGGTGTTTATATCACTCCCGCATTCCCGAAGCTCATCTATGTTCTCGATGAAGACAATGTCACCAAGGACAGCAAATATTATTATCTGACAGAACTTGCCGCTAAATGTACCGCAAAGCGCATGGTTCCCGATTACATCTCCGCGAAGGTCATGAAGGAACTCAAGGGCGGCAATGTATATACCTGTATGGGATGCAGAAGCTTCCTTACCTACGAGCCCGGCGTACAGAACGTCGACGGAACTCCCAAGTTCTACGGCAGATTCAACCAGGGTGTCGTAACACTTAACCTTGTCGACATCGCATGCTCATCCGGCGGAGACATGGACAAGTTCTGGAGCATTTTCGATGAGCGTCTCGAGATCTGCCACAGGGCACTTATGGCAAGACACAACCGTCTCAAGGGAACTCTTTCCGATGTGGCTCCCATCCTCTGGCAGTACGGCGCACTCGCAAGACTTCAGAAGGGTGAGAAGATCGACAAGCTTCTCTTCGACGGATATTCAACAATTTCACTCGGATATGCGGGACTCAACGAGTGTACCAAGTATATGACCGGTAAGTCACACACCGATCCCACCGCAACTCCTTTCGCACTTGAGGTAATGCAGAAGCTCAACGATGCATGTAAGAAGTGGAGAGGAGAGAGCAACATCGCGTTCTCGCTTTACGGAACTCCTCTCGAGTCCACCACCTACAAGTTTGCAAAGTGTCTCCAGAAGAGATTCGGCATCATTCCCGGAGTTACCGATAAGAGTTACATCACCAACTCCTATCACGTACATGTTACCGAGAACATCGATGCGTTCGAAAAGCTTAAGTTCGAATCCCAGTTCCAGGCACTTTCACCCGGCGGAGCTATCAGCTATGTCGAGGTGCCCAATCTTCAGGACAATATCGAGGCAGTCATTTCGGTAATGCAGTACATCTATGACAACATTATGTACGCAGAGCTCAACACCAAGAGTGATTACTGCCAGGTATGCGGATACAACGGCGAGATCCAGATCGTCAACGATAAAGACGGAAAGCTCATCTGGGAATGCCCCAACTGCGGAAACCGCGATCAGAACAAGATGAACGTAGCACGCAGGACATGCGGATACATCGGAACCCAGTTCTGGAACCAGGGCAGGACTCAGGAGATCAAGGAAAGAGTACTTCACCTGTAAATATAGGAATGTTTGGGTTGAAACGAGGGGCTTTAGTCCCCTCGTTTCGCAAATAAAGGAAAAAGGAGGGCAGTATGCTCGCACTTGCGTTTATACCGGGACTGGTTCTGCTTTTTGCAGTATGGAAACTTGATACCGTCGAAAAGGAATCGCCGATCCTGCTTCTGAAGCTTTTCGGAGCGGGTGTTGCTGTGATGCTTATCGACATTCTTCTCCGCACGCTCGGCCTGATGCTTCTTGAAAGTACCTACAACGGCACCTCGATAATGTTCTATACATTTCTCGATGCCTTTATCTTCACTGCGCTTATCGAAGAGGGGGGAAGATTCCTGGCACTTAAGCTCCTGACCTGGAAGAATAAGGAATTCAATTATACCTTTGATGCGATCGTCTACAGTGTTGCCGTTTCCGTAGGCTTTCTTATCACGGAAAATATCGTTTACATCATAAAGTACGGATCGGCTTTGAGACCTCTTGCCATGCTGCTTCCCGTCTTCGCCCAGGTGGTCATATCCATATTCATGGGATATTTCTACGGCCTTGCCAAGGTTGCGGAAAGTAAGAAAGATGATAAGAACAAAAAAATGTATCTATGCGAAGCCGTTATTGTTCCCACGGTGATCCACGGCTGTTACGAGATGTGCGTAAAGACACAGAGTATCGCCGTTATGATCGTATTTGCTCTTTATGTGGTGATAATGACCGTAGTTGCGGTCACCATATTCTTAAATTCCCGCGGACAGGATACCGAGATCGAATGGGGCACAACGGATATAAAGGAAGATGACCCGTTTGAGATAAACGTCACGGATCTGCTCCATAAAAGCGATAAAGGCGGAAAGGAGGCAGGCAAATGAAGGTTAAGTGTAATTACTGCGATCAGCTGATCGACGATAATCTTAATTACTGTCCCTATTGCGGCGGATCGATGCCCACCGCGAACCGCACCGCTTCCGAACAGCCCAAGACCATAGAAGAGCTCAAGGCATGGTATACCGCACATAATCTCCCGCCCGAGAATATAACCAGATTCTTCATCGGCAAGGATATCAAAGAACCCAAGGCGTTCGGTATCTATAAAAGCGGGACCGGTGACTTTGTCGTCTATAAGAACAAGGCAAGCGGAGAAAGGGCGATCAGATATCAGGGCTCCGACGAAGGCTATGCGGTCAACGAACTGTACCAGAGACTTCGTGCGGAGATTGCGGACCAGAAGGGTCATTCCGCAGACAGGAGGGCAGCTCAGCCCGCAAAGAGCGCTCCTCGCCGCAGTTCCGGATCGGTCATCGGCAAGATACTCGGTTTCTTTTTGCTGACACGCTTCGGAATCACCATACTTGTCTTCCTTGTTGCGTTCCTCTTTGCTGCATTCGATCATTCTCCTTCGAGGGGATATTACAGATACAACGGCAATGATTACTATTATCAGGGCGGATCCTGGTATTCGTATGATTCGGACTATGATTCCTGGGATTATATGTCCGACGATTTCCTTGACGATATCATAACCGATGATAATGCTGGCGATTACCGTGTTTACGATCACAGCGGAACGGATTTCGAGGATACCTCGTGGTACGACTCGGGGAGCAGTTCAAGCTATGACAGCAGCGATTACAGCTATGACTGGGATTCCGGCAGCTCATGGGATTCCTCTGATTCCTGGGATTCGGACTACTCAAGCTGGGATTCCGACTGGTAAGGTGTGTCGTTTTCTGCAATATACTGCCGTTTTCTGCAATACATGTTTTCTTTTTGAGACATATGCGGGATAATCCCCGTAAGTCTACCGTATCTTATGATAGGGCGGGTTATATATATGTCTCAAAGTAAAGGCAAAGTATTCCTACCTCCGATGCCGATTTCGGGATAGGGATATTTTGCTTTTTTGTTGTCTTTCTTTGTTATAAGATAGTTGTGTATTAAGTAGGGTCCGGCAAGGCGAAAGTTTTGTAAGGGGAGAATGAAATGGAAACCGGAGTTTATATGCTTCTGGGAATTGTATTATTGATACTGATGATACTGACCGTTGTGGGTATCGTTGAATATTTCCGTCTTCCAAAGATTATTATGGACGGGCCGGGGATGGAGCGCGTCATAAAGGAAGAACCGGACAAACCGGCTCCTCTGACCGCAGGTGATGATGACTGGGATTCCGGATTCGGTGAAAGCGATACCGGCAAAAAATATACAAAAAAAGCAAAACGTCCCAATGAGCGTTTATTTCGCTGCATTATCATACTGATCATTCTGGATGTTTTATTTCTTGGCCTGATAATACTTTTGGCTTCGGGACTCCTCGGTACTCAGTACCGTAAGAATGAAGATCTCAATGACGGATACTATGAATGGTATCAGGTGGCGGATTGCCGGATAAATGGGGACGGTTTGATCTACGACGAAGGCGGGATCAAGATCACGGTGTCCGGTATATACGAGGTTCCCGGCCTTGATCCCGAAAAGGATCTGTGGCCTGCCGGAACGGTGAAGGTAGGCTTTGTTGTGGAAAATTATTCCGATAAGAATGTTGATATAAGGGTTTCCTGCAATTCGATCAACGGAGTTGCGACATCAACAAGCTATATTTACATGATGGGCAACTTCAAAAAGAATACGACCACCCGGGTATACGAACAACTTTTTAGTTTTCCCGGAAATGAAATAGGCGAGATGGTATTTGATGATGTAGTGATATTCTCCCTGAAATACGAAATGCTGGCGGAATCCCGGACTCCGGTATTCATTACCACTGATGCTGAGCCGACGGTTCCGGAGTTTGATCTCTCGGAATATCATCCTATATTTGAAAATGATGAATTTGTGATCTGTGCGAGCAAGTACCGGGATCAGTTCCATGATGGCTACAGGCTGTATCTGGAAAACAGATCCGACATGAATTATACGGTTGATATCGATGCGATGACGATAAACGGAAAGCCGGTTACCGCGGAAGGAATTTATGATGCGCTTATTCCTGCGGGAAATATAATGAATACATCACAGATCTACAGTTACGATCCCGAATTCGGCATGGGACTGCTTGATAACAAGGAAGTGCTGCTCAGTCTTTCCTTTAAATGTCTTGATGACGAAGAGGAGAATTTTTCTACAGGATATATGCCGCTTAACTGAAAGGACTTCGGAGACCTGCCATGAAAGAAAGAAAAATGATACGTCTGTCATATTCCATCCGGGAGTGCCTTCCGGAAAGAAACCCTTCGGGACATAAGGGTACCTTCGGAAAAGCATTCATTTATTCCGGAAGCTGCGGAAGTGCGGGCTGTGCGATCCTTGCCGGACGTGCCGCATACAGGACAGGCGCGGGTATGGTGAAGATATCATCGCCCGAATGCAACCGTGTCATTATCCAGACCGCACTGCCCGAGGCACTTTACGATACAGGCTTATTTGCGGGAAGGATGCATATCCTTGATAAATGGAGCGATGTGTATCTTGCGGGTCCCGGAATAGGAACGGGATCGGAGGCGGTCGCTCAGCTTGATGCACTGATAAACGGAAGCGGCTCAAAGCCCCTTGTGCTCGATGCGGATGCACTGACGATCATCTCATCCGATGCCGGAAGATATCTGTCCGATGACCTGAGAAGAATGTCCGCGGAAGGAAGAGAGATCATATTAACACCTCATGAGGGAGAACTTCACAGACTTCTTAAGATCGTTCCCGATGCGCCTTCGGACGGAGACAGGCTCAGCCTCGGAATGGCGGTATCGGAATATTTCGGATGCACCGTTGTAGCCAAGGGAGATGTTACATATACGATCACACCGGGTGAGGATATAGTCTGCAATGACGACTGCGGAAATTCCGGAATGGCAACAGCGGGAAGCGGTGACGTTCTTGCCGGAATCATCACGGGACTTCTTGCACAGGGCCTTGAAGCGCATACCGCAGCTTCATACGGAGTAAGGATCCATGCGCTTGCAGGAGATGCCGCGGCAATGGTTCACGGCGAACACGGACTTATGGCGGGAGATATCCCGGAATATATATTCTGATATGAGGATAGACAAGTTTCTCGCGGACAATTCAATAGGAACGAGAAAAGAGATCAAGGCATTCATAAAAGCAGGAAGGGTTCTTGCAAACGGTGAAGCGGTAAATGATCCCGGAATGCATATAGACCCGTCTGCAGACGAGATCTCTTTTGACGGACATGTTATCGAGTATGAGAAGTTCCACTATTACATGCTGAACAAACCGGCGGGCACCGTATCATCGACAAAGGAAGGTGCATCTGTGACCGTGGTCGAACTGCTTGCGGATGAAGGCGTTAAGAATCTGTCTCCCGTCGGAAGACTCGACAAGGATACGGAAGGACTGCTCATTCTCACCGATGACGGAGAACTGCTCCATGACCTCATCTCACCTAAGAAGCATGTCGGAAAAGAATACCTTGTCATAACCGAAAAGCCCGTATCGGAAGAGGATATGAAGAAGCTGGCAGCAGGCGTGGACATAGGAGACGACAAACCGACGCTTCCCGCAAAGGCCGAGTTGAAGGACGACGGACTCCACCTTACGATCACGGAGGGCCGCTTTCATCAGGTAAAAAGAATGCTCGAAGCGGTGGATAATAAAGTGACATATCTGAAGCGACTGAAGATGGGGCAGCTTGCCCTCGACCCCGCACTTAAGGAAGGAGAATACAGGAAACTTACGATAGCAGAACTTGCACTTATTAAAGCCAAAAGTGATCAATAAATAACTGTTTTTTTGAGAACAAAAGTGTTATTATGTTCGGGTCGGATACGGGAAACGCATCCGATACAACTTAATAATTTGGGGTGCTTAACTTAGCTGAGATCGGGAAAAGTCCCGAAACCCAATGGAACCGACAGGTTCCTGTAACTTGATCCGGGTAATGCCGGCGTAAGGAGGAAATGTAATGTTTTGGAATGCAGAAGACGGTTACTATGTAATCAATGGAGGCGGATACGCAGCACTTATTGTGGCACTGCTCATCGCTCTGGTGCTCATCGGAGTGTTCAGAGGCAGAAAGCAGGATGCAAAGAGTAAGTTTTCCGTCAAGACCATCACTTTTGCGGGTGTTTCTATCGCACTTGCTTTTGTTCTTTCTTTCGTAAAGCTCTATCATCTTCCCTGGGGAGGATCGGTCACACTTCTTTCAATGTTTTTCGTAGTGTTTGTTGGATATCTGTACGGACCCGGCGTAGGATTCGCTGCGGCATTTGTTTACAGCATCCTTCAGTTCATCCAGGGCGGAGGCGGATCATACATGCTTTCCCCTCTTCAGGTAATGTGTGACTATTTCCTTGCATTCACCGCACTCGGCGTGAGCGGATTTTTCAAGGGAAAGAAAAACGGACTTCTCATCGGTTATATAATCGCGGTAATATGCAGGGGGGCGTTCCACGCTCTCGGCGGATATCTCTTCTGGATGGATTACATGCCCGAAGATTTCTTCGCACCTGCTTTATATCCGATACTTTACAACTTTGCTTATCTGATCCCTGAGATGATCCTCACTGTCATCGTGATCATTCTCCCTCCCGTAAAGGCAGCTATCGACAGAGTAAGGACCATGGCAGATCAGATGTAAAACCATCTGAAAAATGAACAGAGAAAAAACAATCGTCAGGACAAGTATCATAGGCATCATCGCAAACGTGGTTCTTTCCGCACTGAAAGCGGTGATAGGAATCGCAAGCGGTTCGATCGCGATCGTGACCGATGCGGTCAATAACCTTACCGATGTGATGAGTTCGGTCATCACGATCATCGGTGCTAAGGTTGCCGTAAAACGCCCTGACAAGGAACATCCGCTTGGACACGGCAGGGCTGAGTATATCAGCGCTGCCGTTATTTCCGTTCTTGTTCTTTACGCCGGCGTGACCGCTATCGTTGAATCGGTAAAGAAGATCAACAACCCCGGTGACATATCCTATGAAGCGATACAGATAATCATCCTTATCCTGGCAGTCGGTGTAAAGATCGCACTGAGCATTTATGTCACCGCTGTCGGAAAAAAGGTGGACTCCGATGCACTTGTAAATTCCGGCAAAGACGCACTCGGTGATGTCCTTACATCATCCGCCACCATCCTTGCCGCATTTGTTTTTATCTTTGCGCATATCTCGATCGAAGGTTACGTCGGTATCCTGATCGGTTTCTTTATCATCAAGGCCGGACTCGATATGCTCACAGAAACTCTCGGTGATATCATCGGAAGAAGACCCGATGCGGAGCTTACCAGGAAGGTCAAGGATGCCATCTGCGAGTTCGACGGAGTGTACGGTGCATACGATCTGATCCTGCACAATTACGGTCCGGACAGATACATGGGTTCGGTACATGTGGAAATAGATTCGTCAAAGAGCGCCGATGATATCGACATGCTCTCCCGTAAGATCACACATACCATATATGCAAATTACGGTGTGATCATCGAAGCGGTAGGTGTGTATTCGAGGGACGATACTCATCCGGAATCTTCCGTGATGAGAGCCAAGGTTTCCGATATCATCTTCTCACACGACAAGGTACTTCAGATGCACGGCTTCAGGGTCGACTTTGAAAATAAGCTGATCTTTGCCGACATCATAATTGATTTTGATGCGGCGGACAGGGAAGAACTGTACAGGCATATCGTAGGCGACATAGCCGAAGCTTATCCCGATTTCACCGCACGCATTGTCCTCGATATCGACGCATCCGATCTGTGATAAGGAGGTTTACCATGCCCGCAAGATTCGTTGTTGATTCCGAAAAGCCCAACGCTCTCGTAACGGGAGCATCAAGAGGAATAGGAAGAGCGATAGCAGAGGCTCTCGCCAAAGACGGATATGACCTTATACTCACCTGCAAGAATTCGATAGGTGAGCTTGAGACCTATGCGGCTTATCTTGAGGAACAGTACTCCGTAAGCGTGTGCGCGGAGCGTGTCGATATGTCCGTCTCCGCTGATGTAAGGGAGCTCTTTGAGGGCATCACGGATCTCGACGTTCTCATAAACAATGCAGGCATATCTCATGTGGGCCTGCTTCAGGATATGACCGATGATGAGTGGGATGATGTCATCGGAACCAACCTCAGCTCCGCATTCTATACCTGCAGATGCGCCATCCCCCTTATGCTCAGAAAGCATTCCGGAAGGATCTTCAATATCTCTTCCGTCTGGGGAAATGTCGGAGCCTCGATGGAGACCGCGTATTCCGCATCCAAGGGCGGACTCAATGCATTCACAAAGGCACTTTCCAAGGAACTTGCACCCAGCGGCATTTCCGTTAATGCGATCGCATGCGGAGTCATCGATACCGACATGAATGCCGTTTTTTCCGCAGAGGATATGGAATCCCTGAAAAAAGAAATACCCGCGGACCGTATCGGAAGCCCCGAGGAGGTTGCGGATCTGCTCGTACAGCTTCTTAAGACACCCTCTTATATGACCGGCCAGATCATAACCCTTGACGGCGGCTGGACATAATGTCTGACAATTAACCCCATATAATGCTAAAAACTGCTTAAATATTGTTTTTTACCCCTGTTTATCGTAAAATATTTATAGTTATGCGATGTTATTCATAACTGTGAAATCGTATCCTTAAAGGAGTAAGCCTATGTTAGGAACTCTGATACCGCTTTTTGACGGTGGAACACAGGTAAAAGCGTATTCCGTATTCGCACAGAAGTATAATTCCTGGCTCAATCCCAGTATGCTCGGCACCGGAATGCTTGACGGAGCCGGAACGGTACTCGGTATTGAGCTTGTAGAGAGTATGGGAATGCGTACCCTTACCGACGACAAGGCAGTCTTCGTCGAAGTTTCGAACGTTTCCCTCTTTTCAGATATAGACGAACAGTTTACCGAGCCCCACGACAAGCTTGTTCTTCTTTTTGATTACAATGTGGCTCCCGAAGAGCTGTATGTGAACAGACTGAAGGAGCTGAAGGCTTCGGGCTACAAGCTTGCGATCAGGAAGCTTGCGGTAAAGCAGTTCGAAGAATACAAGCCCGTTCTTAATCTTGTCGATTATGTTTTCCTCGATCACAAGAAGATCGATATATCCAAGGCGAAGATCTATTTCGAGAAGGTTTATCCCAATGTTTCCCTCGTTGCCGTAAACGTCAATACCCAGGAGGATTATGACGTACTTACCGCGGGCGGCGGATACAATCTCTATGAAGGAAAGTTTTTCAGGCTTCCCGTTGTCGATGCCGAGAAGGATGTAAGCCCCATGAAGGCTACGTATATCGAACTTCTCAATATCGTCAACGATCCCGATTTCGATCTCGATAAGGCTGCTGCCGTTATCGAGCACGACACCGCACTTGTTATCTCGCTCCTTGCGATGGTCAACCGCATGACCGTCAATTCGGGAATCTCAACGGTCGGGCATGCGGCGGCAATGCTCGGACAGAAGGAATTAAAGCGCTGGATCAACACCGCGGTCACCAAGGAACTCTGCGCAGACAAGCCCGGTGAGATCACCAGGATCTCGCTCATCAGGGCAAGATTTGCAGAACAGCTCGCTCCCGTATTCGGACTTGCTGCAAGCTCATCCGAACTTTTCCTGATGGGTCTTTTCTCCGTACTCGATGCAATGCTCGACAAGCCCATGAAGGAAGCGCTCGATCTCGTCAAGGTTTCCAAGGACATCTCCGGAGCACTTCTCGACGGCACCGGAAAGTATGCTCCCGTTCTGGATTTCATTGGGGCATATGAGAATGCCAACTGGTCGGAGGTATCAAGACAGCTGATCCTCAACAATGCAGAGGACTCTGCGGTATACGATGCTTACACCGAATCCCTCAAGTGGTTCAGGGATCTGTTCTACGGCAAGGAAAAATAATGATATGAAACAAAGGCCGCGCCTTAATGAGGTGCGGCTTTTTTTATAAGTAACGAAGGTGAATGAATGGACATTGAAACATTACGTCAGGCTATAGACAGACTATACGAAGAGGGAAGGGCTTCCGAGGCGGAAAGACTCATGCTCGAAGCTGCGGCCGTTGCCGCTGATGAGGGCGAGGATGCGCTTCTTCTCCAGATACTCAATGAACTCATAGGACACTACCGTGAGACGGGTGAGTGGGACAGGGCTTTCGAGATATCCGACAGGGCAATCCTGATAGCGGGAAGGCTTTTCCCCGAGTGCTCCGTTCCCTATGCTACGACGCTTCTAAATGCAGCATCCATGTACAGGGCTGCGGGAAAGCTTGATATCTCCCTCGATATGTACCGTAAGGTGGAACTCATATATGCTGAGGTCCTTAAGGCGGACGATATGCTCTATGCGAGCCTTTTCAACAACGAGGCGCTTCTTTATCAGGAGAGGGGCGAATTCGGAAAAGCCAAGGCTCTGCTTCTCAAGGCACTCGATATCGACAGGGCAAACGGAAAAGAATACGAAGAAGCGGTATCGCTCGCAAATATCGCCGCAACGATGATACAGACCGGCGAGACGGAGGAAGCACTTAAGCATGCGGAAAGCTCGGTCGCTCTTTTCGAAAACCTGGGTGTTCGGGATCAGCATCTGTGTGCCGCATTTTCCGCGATGGGAAGCTATTACTATATCAAGGGTAAGTTCGATGCCGCAGCCGTATGCTTCAAGCAGGGCATGGATATCATGGAGAGCATCCTCGGAAGGAACGGATACTACGAAAGGCTCCGTGAGAATTACGATGCATGCATTAAAGCAGGCGCTTCCGTAACACAGGGCACTGTTAAAGGCATCGATATCTGCAGGAAATATTATGAGACATATGTACGTCCGATGATCGAAGAGAAATTCCCGGATTATGCATCGCGCATCGCTGCGGGCCTTGCGGGAGAAGGTTCCGATGCATTCGGCTTCGATGACGAACTTTCGAGGGATCATGACTGGGGTCCTTCCGTTGTTCTCTGGATCAGTAAGGAAACCGATGCGGAGATAGGTGATAAGTTGCGCTCTGCTTACGAAGAGCTTCCGGGTGATATTGACGGAATAAAAAGAGCTCCTTACGTACGCGGAAAGAGCAGAAGGGGAGTTCAGGTGATCCCTGAATTCTTTGAAAGACTGACGGGCGCTCAGGTATATGAAGATATAGACTGGAGAAATACCGACAGTACAAAGCTTGCCGCAGCCGTAAACGGAGAGATCTGGAGGGATGATGAGGGAACGGTCACTGCATTCCGTGAGAAGCTTTCCGAAGGCTATCCCGATGAGATTCTTTTCCTGAACCTTGCTCAGTACTGCGCACTCTTTTCAAGGGAAGGCCAGTATAACTGCGACAGGGTGAAAAAACGCGGCGATGAAATGACATCGCGGATGTTTGCATACGATGCGATCCGTGATGCGATGAAACTTAAGTACCTGTCGGAGAACAGGTTCTTCCCTCATGATAAGTGGCTGAGAAAAGGGCTGAAGGGTCTTGAAGACGGTGAGAACTTTGAAGCGCTTTTACTGAAAGCGGAAAAGACACAGGACTTCGAAGAGCTCGGAGCATACCTTGCAATGGAGCTTTACCGCAGGGATTACATCAGCGACATCGATCCTTATCTCGATCATCAGACGGAGGAGCTTCTGAAGAAATCGCTCTGGTCCGCGGAGGATAAGGAAGAGCTTGCGATGAAGATAGCAAAGCTCGAGTTCGAAGCATTCGACAAGGTATCGAACGAAGGCGGAAGGGCATCCTGCCAGGACGACTGGCGTACCTTCAACATCATGCGAAGAAGCCAGTACCTGACATGGGATAAGACCATGCTCCTTCAGTACCTATATGATTTCGAAAGGGAGATGAGCCTCGGCCACAATCTCATCACGGAAAAGTACGGACGCATGATGGAATCCACCGCGCCCGAAAGATACAAAGAGCTTGCCCCCAATTTCCCGGAGCTTTCCGAGGAAAAGAAGGCGATCATCGAACAGATCGTAAAGATCCAGGTCGACTGGATGGAGGAATTTGCCGCGAAGTATCCTGCGATGGGAGAGCGTGCAAGAAGGATCAAGACCTCCCAGGACAACGCATTCGAAACATCCTATGAGACATATTTAAGGGGTGAACTCGGCACATATTCCGACAAGATGCTCGAGCTTTATGCGAGGTTCATCGTCGGATTATCTTCACACAATTCAAATCTTGCATACGAAACCATGTCAAACACTGCTAAACTCTACGGTTATGACTCTTTGGAACGCGCCGAGAGCTTCATGTCAAGATGACATAAACAGGGATGAATTGTTTATTGCTATATTTTTTGTGAAAAAATGACAATAAAGCCCGGCCGGAGTCAAAAGGGAACTTTTTCCGTCAAAGAGGTTTTCCACCAAAATGTATTAAGAAAAGCTTAATTTTTGGGTTTATACACGGAGTTAGTCACATTATCCACCGAAAAAAAACACTCATTACCCATTATTTTTATGGAAACCATCGAAAGTTTGTTTTGGCAAAAAATACAGAAAAACAGCAATTTTTGGATAATTTTAATATTCAGACACCCCTTTACGGGCCTGTCAGATGAAAAACAATTTATTAAATTGTCAGAAAATTTATGTGTATAAACAGGTGCCGAAAGCATTGCCGTCTGTGTTAAAATCTAAAAGATACATTTTAAGTCGCGAAAGCGGCGGAATTGAGGTTTTTATGAAGTTAAAAAAGATTGCCCTGATACTTGCCGTGACACTTGTCCTCGGCGCATGCGGAAGGAGTGCCGACGCAGATCCGGTACCCGCTCCGGAGGAAGAACTGCAGCAGGTGCAGGAAGATCAGGAGACCGTAACACCGGCTGAAGATACGGATACACCCGCACAGCCCCAGGCTGATCCCGAGCCCGAACCTGAACCCGAACCCGCAGAGGAAGAGCCTCTTACCTTTATCGAGGATATGGGGACCACGACCATAAACGGTTATACCGTAAAGCCCGTTCCCGACACCGATGCTTTCGAATTCGTGCTCGGAATGCACGGCGGCATCAATCTCGGAAACGCATTCGATGCTTCCGACTGCACATGGGTCGCGAACGAACTTGATTACGAGAGTGCATGGTGCGGTGCAAAGACAACCTACGCATACATCGATTCACTCTGCAACGAAGGCTTCAATGTTATCCGCATCCCCGTTTCATGGCACAACCATGTCGATGCGAATTACAATATCAGTCAGGCATGGCTTGCGAGGGTTACCGATATCGTTGACTACTGTCTCGGAAAAGACATGTATGTCATAATCAACATCCATCACGACACCGATAAGAATTACTTCTATCCCGATTCGGCCCACCTCGATAAGACCCTCAAATATACCGAGGCGATCTGGACACAGCTTTCCGAGCATTTCAAGGACCGCAGCAACAAGCTGATCTTCGAATGCATCAACGAGCCCAGGCTTAAGGACACCGATCTCGAGTGGTGGTTCCAGTCGGAGAATGCCACCGTTCTCGATGCCTATGATGCGCTCATGCAGGCCAACCAGGTATTCGTCGATACCGTAAGGGCATCCGGCGGAAACAATGCCGACAGGTTCCTCGTTGTATGCGGATACTGCCAGATGCCTTCCGCAACCACCTCGAACAATTTCTCACTTCCCACGGACAGTGCAAAGAACAGGATCATCGTCAGCGTGCATTCCTACAGGCCCTATGATTTTGCGGGAAATGTTGACGGAACTTCTTCTTTTGGCGAAGCGGAAAAGAAGGACAATAAGCAGGTGTTCTCTTCCCTTTACGAAAGGTTTGTCGCAAACGGCATTCCCGTTATCATCGGCGAATACGGATGCATAGACAAGAGCAACGATGCCGACAGGCTCGAATACTACAGGTTCATGGGTGAGTGCTCCGCGCTTTATTCGATCCCCATCATCGCCTGGGACAATAACGAGTTCAACAACACTAACGGCATCGTGGCGGAAACCTACGGATTTATCGACAGGGCATCGGGCAACGTTATCCTCAGGGATCTCGTTGATGCAATGACCGCAACATACAAACAGTAAATTCTTTGTGACCGGAATCACTTTTTTTCCGTCCATATAAGTGAAGGAGGAACTGACGTGGAAGATTCTGCGATAATAGAGCTCTTTTTTGCCAGGAGCGAAGAAGCCATTAAGGAGACGGCGTCCAAGTACGGAAGGATGCTTAAGTCCGTTGCGCTTCGCGTGCTCCGGAACATGGAGGACGCAGAGGAGGCTGTCAGCGACACTTATATGAAGACATGGAATTCCATACCTCCCACAAGGCCCAATGTTTTTTCGGCTTTCCTTACCAAGATCACGAGGAACATCTCACTCGACATGCTCGACAAAGAGCATGCGGAGAAGAGAGGTGCGGGCGAGATCCCGGCGCTGCTCGATGAGCTTGAAGAATGCATCGCCGATAACCGCATTCCCGTTCCGGGTGAAGGAATGGAGCTGCGTGAGATCCTCAATGCATTTCTCGAAGGTGAGAAGCCCGAAGCAAGGAAGATCTTCGTAAGAAGGTATTTCTTCGGCAGTGAGGTAAAGGAGATCGCGGAATTCTACGGACTGGGGGAGAGCAAGGTCAAGATGACACTTGCTAGGTCCAGGGAAAGACTCAGGAAATGTCTTGAGGAAGAAGGTGTTACGGTATGATCACTGATAAGAACAGATTACTCAGAGCCATCGGCGATATCGATGACAAATACATAACGGAGATCCTTTCGGAGGATGCGCAGGGTAAGCAGAATGTGGTGAAGGTGCCTTTTAACCAAAGACCCGTCATCAGGAACATGAAGTATTATCTTCCCGCTGCAGCAGCCCTTCTGATAGTCGTCGCATGCATCAAGTCGGGCGTGTTCTCGGGAATGGGCGCTACTTCAAGCGGCGGAAACAACGCAGCCGACGCATCACCGCAGGCTGCATATTCACCCACGGCATCGGCCGATGAAGCCGCATGTGAACCCATGATGGAATGTGATTCAGCTATGCAGACAGACGGAATGATATCGGAAGCAGCCTCAAACGACAAAACAGATAACGGATCGGTCAACTATCTTGGACCGGATCTTTCCGAAGCGGAGGTCGATATGATCAATCCATTCACAGACTGCGGAAGTCTTGCCGAGGCAGAAAGAATCGCCGGATTTGAATTTGATGTTCCGGATGATCTCGAGCCGGATCTGGAAGCGGTATACCGCGCTATGGACGGAAAACTCATCGAGGTCATTTATTTTGACAGGGGCGAGGAGATCTACCGCATCCGCAAGGGAACCGCAAGGGATGTCAGCGGAGATTACAACGAGTATTCCGTTTCGGTATGTGTTGATGCCGCCACATGGGCAGGCGAGCTCAAGGGCTATAAGGAAGGTCTTACAAACTGTGCTGTCTGGACGGATGAAGACGGCTTCGGATATTCCCTCACGACCGGAGCTGCTCCCATTAAAACCGACAGAGTCTGCGAGATCATAGACCTGTTAATGCAGTGATAAAAAGTGATATAATATCCGCATGGAAAATAAAAAGATAATCGCACTTACATTTGATGACGGACCCTCTGATACCACTTCGCTTAAGGTATTGGACAAGCTGAAAAAACACGGCGTCCCCGGAAGTTTCTTTCTTATCGGACAGGAGATCACTCCCGAAAGAGAATACATCGTAAAGGAAGAGCTCACCTACGGATGCGACATAGAAAATCATTCGCTGACGCATTCCGACATGACCAAGCTGGATGCGGAAACGATCCGTGCGGAGATCGAAGAGACCACCCGGAGGATCATGGCGATCACGGGAAAGGAGCCTGAATTTTTCAGGCCTCCTTATATTTTATGCAATGATACGATGTTTGAGAACATCCCTTATATCTTCGTATGCGGACATGCGAGTGAGGACTGGATCCCCGAGACGACCGCAGAGCAGAGGGCCCGGAAGGTCATTGACGGTGCGCGTGACAACATGCTCGTCCTTCTCCATGATATGGAGGGAAACGATAATACCGTCGAAGCGCTTGATATCATCATTCCCGAACTCAAAAGCAGAGGCTTTGAATTCGTAACGATAAGGGAGCTGTTTAAGAGGGCCGGAATCGATAAGAGCAATGCAAAGAAGATCATCTATACATGTACCGATGATCAGTGATGCATTGAAAAGGAGCATTACCGTGAAAAGAAAAATACTTATGTTGCTTATGGCAGGTCTTCTTTCTTTTTCCATGATGGCAGGCTGCGGAAATACAGCCGAGCCCACAGCCGAAGTGCAGGAAGATGAAGAGGAAGAAGACAGGAAGGTTCCTGACGAAGACGAAGAAGTAAAGCCTGCTGACGAGCAGGTAACGGAGCCTGTGACGGAGCCCGAGCCCGAAGAGAAAAAAGAACTCGACATGCCCAGGTCCGATGCATACGAGATGTTCCTTGCGGGCGAGATGGATGTGACCGTATATGAAGATCCGAACGATCCTTATGCAGAGTATATGATCCCCGCAAAAGGAACCTATTCATACGATGAGCTGATCGATGCGATCCTCGGTGAGTATCCGGGAAAGTATGATGTGAAATACACCACGTTCACACCCGAGCTCGGTGAAGAGGGCGATGATGTTTTTGTTTTGTATCTGGAGAATCACGATCCTTCTTTTTACAGCTGGATCGGATTTATGGCTTATGATTCGGACGGACTGAATATGAGATTCTGTAAGGAGTTCGGATACAGGAGCTTCTTCGATCTCTACTATGACGGATATGTTCTCACCGGAGGAAGTAACGGTGCGGGCGCTCAGGATTTTAACTGCCATGTAGTTCTTCCGGATTCTTCGCTCAGGACAATGTTCAAGAGCTCGCATCTTTATTCCAGCTGGTGCGGCGATATCACCTGGACCCTCGATCCCGATATGGATTATGAGCTGCGTCCCACACTTACATATGATTCCGGTCTTGAGATGAAGGTTCTGTATTTCGGTGATGAC
>JAFZWW010000102.1 GCA_017617005.1 Lachnospiraceae bacterium | reverse complement strand
CTTGCAGAGAGCTTCGGTTATATCACAGGTCTTACATCACGTATGGGGACCGTAGCAGACGGAAATACCTTAAGTGATTACGGCAAAGAGGAGCAGAAGCGCGGATTTTCAATTTCCGCGAGTGTTATTCCCGTAGAGTGGGAAGGCACCAAGATAAACTTCATCGACACTCCCGGTTATTTCGACTTCGTAGGCGAAGTTGAAGAGGCTGTATCCGCAGCAGGTGCCGCTATCATCGTTGTAAACGGAAGAAGCGGTGTTGAAGTGGGAACAAGGAAGGCTTGGGATCTTTGCGAAAAGTATAAGCTTCCCAGGATCATATATGTATCCAACATGGATATCGATACAGCATCCTATCGTCAGGTCATCGAGGATCTGACAGCTCTTTACGGAAAGAAAATCGCTCCTTTCCACCTTCCCATCAGAAAGGATGAAGAGCTCGTAGGATATGTCAACGTCGTATCCGAGCAGGGACAGCTCTGGCAGGGAAAAGAAGTCGTTCCCACCGAAGTTCCCGATTACAACAAGCCTTATCTTGAGCAGTACAGAGAAACCCTTATGGAAGCCGTTGCAGAGACTTCCGAAGAAATGATGGACAGATATTTCGCAGGAGAGACCTTCTCCGATGCCGAGATCAGAGCGGCTTTAAGAGCTACCATCTGTGACGGAAGCATCGTTCCCGTTACCATGGGTTCATCCATCAGCTGTAAGGGTGCTTATGCGCTTCTCGATGACGTCATCAAGTACTTCCCCGGCCCCGATGTACGTACCGTTGCAGGTATCGCTACCAAGACCGGTGAGATCTATAACTGCGATTACGATTTCTCCAAGGCAAAGTCAGCTTACATCTGGAAGACCATCGTCGATCCCTTCATCGGAAAGTACAGCCTTATCAAGGTCAACTCCGGTGTTCTTAAGACAGACGATCTCATCTACAACATCGACAAGGATGTTGAGGAGAAGATCGGAAGACTTTATGTTCTCCAGGGAAACAAGCCCATCGAAGTTCCCGAGCTTCACGCAGGTGACCTCGGCGCACTTGCAAAGCTTTCACAGGCTCGTACCGGAAACAGCCTTTCAACCAAGGCTATGCCCATCAAGTTCGGTATGTTCGATATCTCCAAGCCTTACACATTCATGAGATATAAGCCTAAGGATAAGGCAGACATCGACAAGATCTCCCAGGCTCTTCAGAAGATCGGCCACGAGGATCTTACGATGAAGAATGTAAATGATGCCGAGAATCACCAGACCCTCCTTTACGGTATGGGCGATATGCATCTTGAGATCATCAAGTCCAGACTTGAGAATGAATACAAGGTAGTGATCGACCTCATGGAGCCTAAGGTAGCTTACAGAGAGACCATCAGAGGCACTTCCGATGTCGAGGCCAAGTATAAGAAGCAGACCGGCGGACACGGTCAGTACGGACACGTTAAGATGAAGTTCAGCCCCACAGGCGATCCCGAGCAGCAGTATGTATTCGATCAGGAAGTCGTCGGCGGTGCGGTTCCCAAGAACTTCTTCCCCGCTGTTGAAAAGGGTATCGCAGAATCCGTTCAGCGCGGACCTCTTGCCGCATATCCCGTTATCGGAGTCAAGGCTGTTCTTTACGACGGATCCTATCATCCCGTAGACTCCTCCGAAATGGCATTCAAGACCGCTGCATCCATGGCATTCAGAGACGGCTTCATGAAGGCTAAGCCCGTTCTCCTCGAGCCCATCATGACCCTCAAGGTTACCGCTCCCGATGACAACACCGGTGACGTAATGGGTGATCTTAACAAGAGAAGAGGAAGAGTCCTCGGAATGAACCCCGCAGGCAACGGAATGACCTGCATCGAGGCAGAGATCCCCGAGAGCTCACTGTTCGGATACGGAACCATCATCAGATCGATGACCGCAGGAATGGGTGAATACTCTTTCGAGTTTGCAAGATATGAGCAGGCTCCTTCGGATGTTCAGGAAGCTGAAGTTGCCGCAAGAGCACAGAAGGTTGCAGAAGGTAACGTCACCGAATAAATAACTTAACACTTAAAATCCTCCGCTTCGTGCGGAGGATTTTTTGTATGCCCCGAAAAAACCAACTACAATATCTAGTGGTTTCCGCGCTGTTTTCCTTGCGTTTGGGGGTCTTTTAGCATATAATTAAAGAAATTATGGGTTTTTGTGCCCTTTTTTACGAGGAGATAAATAAAATGGCTTCAGTTTATGATCATCACGAGGTTGAGTCCAGGTGGCAGAAGGTATGGGACGATGAGAAAGCCTTTGCCGCTCCCAACGATTTTTCCAAGCCCAAGTATTATGCGCTTGTTGAGTTCCCTTATCCTTCGGGACAGGGCCTTCATGTAGGACATCCCCGTCCTTATACCGCACTTGATATCGTTGCAAGAAAGCGCCGTATGCAGGGATATAACGTTCTTTTCCCCATGGGCTGGGACGCATTCGGACTTCCCACCGAAAACTATGCCATCAAGAATAAGATCCATCCCAAGATCGTAACCAAAAACAATGTTGCCCGTTTCAAGGATCAGCTTCATTCCATAGGTTATTCCTTTGACTGGGACAGGGAAGTAAATACCACCGATCCGAATTATTATCACTGGACCCAGTGGATCTTCCTCAAGCTCTTCAACTCGGGACTTGCATATAAGACCCAGATGCCCATCAACTGGTGTACTTCCTGTAAGGTCGGCCTTGCGAATGAAGAGGTCGTCAACGGTGTCTGTGAAAGATGCGGTGCTCCCGTAGTCCGTAAGATGCAGTCACAGTGGATGCTCAAGATAACCGAATATGCCGACAAGCTCCTCGAAGGACTCGACAGTGTTGATTATATCGAGCGTGTTAAGACCCAGCAGAGAAACTGGATCGGACGTTCCACCGGTGCGGAGGTTGATTTCAAACTTACCGGAACGGAAGATAAGCTCACTGTATATACCACCAGACCCGATACCCTGTTCGGTGCCACCTACATGGTAATGAGCCCCGAGCACCCTTATATCGAGAAGTACAAGGACCGCATCACCAATTACGATGAGGTTGTTAAATACCGTGAAGAGGCTTCAAGAAAGTCCGATTTCGAAAGAACCGAGCTTGCAAAGGATAAGACCGGTGTATGCCTGAACGGGCTTACCGCCATCGATCCCGTCAATGATAAAGAGATCCCTATCTGGATATCCGACTATGTACTCATGAGCTACGGAACCGGTGCAATCATGGCTGTTCCCGCACATGATGAAAGAGACTGGGAATTTGCCAAGAAATTCGACCTTCCCATCATCGAAGTAGTTGCAGGTTCCGACAAGCCCGTAACCGAGCAGGTTTACACTGATGTTGCAGAAGGTAAACTCGTTAATTCAGGATTCCTTGACGGACTTTCCGTTGCCGATGCCAAGAAGAAGATCACCGAATTCCTTGAGGAAAAGGGAATCGGACATGCGAAGACCAATTACAAGCTCCGTGACTGGGTATTCTCAAGACAGCGTTACTGGGGCGAGCCCATTCCCATCATTCACTGCGATAAGTGCGGATATGTGCCCCTTAAGGAGGAGGACCTTCCTCTCGAACTTCCCGAGGTTGAAAGCTATCTTCCCGGTGACAACGGCGAATCACCTCTTGCCGCTATGGATTCATGGGTAAATGTTACCTGTCCCTGCTGCGGCGGCCCCGCAAAAAGAGAAACAGACACCATGCCTCAGTGGGCAGGTTCGTCATGGTATTTCCTCAGATATATCGATCCCAAGAACGACAAGGAACTTGCATCACAGGAAGCTCTCAAGTACTGGCTTCCCGTCGACTGGTATAACGGAGGAATGGAGCATACAACCCTCCACCTTCTCTATTCGAGATTCTGGCACAGATTCCTTTATGACCAGGGTGTTGTTCCCACCAAGGAGCCTTATGCAAAGCGTACTTCCCACGGCATGATCCTCGGATCGAACGGTGAGAAGATGTCCAAGTCCCGCGGCAATGTCGTCAATCCCGATGACATCATCGAAGAATTCGGCGCGGATACACTCAGAACCTATGAGATGTTCATCGGTGCTTTCGACCAGGCTGCAAACTGGAGCATGGAGGGTGTACAGGGCTGCAGAAGATTCCTCGACAGGGTATGGAAGCTTCAGGATATCGTTACTGACGGAGATACCTACAGCAAGGATCTTGAGGTTAAGATCAACCAGACCATCAAGAAGGTTTCCGGAGATTTTGAGACTCTTAAGTACAACACCGGTATCGCTGCTCTTATGGCTCTCATTAATGATTTTTACAAGGCGGGAAGCATTACCAAGGCCGATCTTAAGACCTTCATAACCCTTCTTAATCCCGTTGCTCCGCACATCACCGAGGAGATCTGGAACATTGAAGGCTTCGAAGGAAGGGTATATCAGACAGCATGGCCCGAGTATGATGAAGCAAAGTGCGTAGAAGACCGCATCACCATTGCCGTACAGGTGCTCGGCAAGCTCCGCGGAACCTTCGAAGAGGACAGAAATGCCTCCAAGGAGACCATGATCGCAAGAGCTAAGGAGACCGTTCCCAAGTACCTTGACGGAAAAGAGATCGTAAAAGAGATCTATGTTCCCGGCAAGCTCGTTAACTTCGTTGTAAAATAATGCCTTATGGGTAAGATCGTAATCATCGAAGGGCGTAAATTCGAAGGCGACAAGGAAATTGCCGCTGCAAATGCCGACAAGGCCGCCATTGACAAGATCAAAGCGTCAATGGACCATATGTCGCTTTCGGATCTGAAGCTCCTTTCCAGAAAACTTCATAGCGGAAGGATCAACTTCGGAACGGAGCTCGGTAAGGATTTCATGGAAGAGATCGACAGGACCATCGACAGGATGGAAAGAACCGAAAGCTCTTCCGATGAAAAGAGTGAGATCAGGGTCAGCAAAAAGAAATCGACCGACAAGGTCAAAAAGACCAAACCCGACGATGATATAGAAAAACAGGCTAGGAAGATCCTCGAACAGCAGGAGAAGACCCGCAGGATAATCCTTTTTGCATCACTTTTCGTTGCTGCGGCCTGCATTCTGTATATTGCGATCTATAACATAGCCAAGAACAGGTCCGACAGGACTGCCGACCTTCTGAGTAACCTCAGGGAACAGGCAAATAATGAAGCTCAGGCCCTGAGCGGCGGTCAGGAAGAAAGCGGAACTCCGATCATCCATTATGTGGATGAGGAAGAGGTTCCCGACATACTTCCGGAGTATATAAATTTATATAATCAGAACAAAAGACTAATCGGATGGCTCGAAATAGCCGATATAGATGGAGAGCCCTTTTTAGCATATCCTGTAATGCAGACCACGGATAACGAATATTACCTTACCCACGGTTTCAATCAGGAAAATGACAAAAATGGCTGCATTTTCATGGATTGCAATTGCGATGCGATCAAACCTTCCGACAATCTGATCCTTTACGGCCATCATATGCAGAGCGGAAGGATGTTCGGAAACCTGGTCAAGTACGAGGATTATAACTTCTACCTGACACACAGGATAATCAAGTTCGATACGATCTATGAGCATGGTGAATATGAGGTTATGTATGCTTTCAGGACCTCACTGAAGACCGAGGACGATATTTCTTTTAAGTACTATCGGTTCATAGATTGTAACGGAGCCGAAGAGTTCAATTCATATATGAACGAGATGGCTCAGATGTCATTGTATGATACAGGTGTTACCGCCGTGTGGGGAGATCATCTGCTCACACTTTCAACCTGTGATTATGAAGAAAAGAACGGCCGGTTTGCTGTAGTGGCCAGAAGAATTAACTGATTCTTGAATTGCATGCGTCTTGTGTGCGGGAGGATTGAAATATGGCTAACAAAAAAGGAATTAAGAGGAGAATGAAGAAGCAGGTCAGAAGGACCCTCGGCGCTCTCTTCATGGTTGCTGCCATACTGGTTGCAATGATTCCGACAAGATCCATACAGGGAGGAGAGGTTCAGGCTGCCAATGGCTGTGACGGACAGAGCCTGGATAAATATTATCTCCTTCAGACCGGTACCGGTACGGTATTTACTCCCGTATCCAGCGTTCCCTATGTTCAGGCAGGAACGCAGATCTACAGTACAGGTGACGGCGCCTTCCAGTTTGCATATGTAAACAGCCTGGGCGTGGACGATCCGGGCGGAGCAAATAAGTTCGCTGTAATACTCGGTTTCAATTCCGGATATATTGCAGGCGGAACACTTGAGATCCCCAACACATTCGACGTTTACAGAAGACTTAATGACAATAAGGGTAACGGAGATAACTGTCTTGTAGGTAAGATGGGTAATTTCCTTTACTATGTTGATACCGAGGTAACCGAACCCACTGTTACCGTTAATTATGATTCGACAAAGACGGTGGATCAGCAGGAGCCTTTCGGAAGTGCAGGATATCTGAATGATTATTACGTGTACGAAAAAAACAACACCAATCCTCTTTACAATCTGCTCATCGCTCATGACGGCGGATTTGAATATCTGAACAAAACCCCCGATCTTATAAAGGTGGTTCTTAAGAGTACGGTAGAAAATAAGGATCCTGCCGATCCGACCGTTATTCTTTCATATACTTTTACTTATCAGATCGACCATTATTCTTACAGACCTTGTCTCTATTCCGAAAAATCCAAATGGGAACAGCTCAGGGAAGACGAATTCTACTGGTATGACACTTCGATCACCGATCCTGCGATGAGATGGCAGCTTACCGATGATGCCAATGAGCAGAAGGTCGAGAACATTGAAGTACGTTATATCGGTCACCAGTATGTGGAATACGATTCATCTGCTAAGGATTATGTGTTGCAGAGCGGAACCGTAGACGCGGCTAACCCCGAAAGAGGTGTGTTTGCGGGAAGCAAGGGTGCAAACATTCAGACCCTTATCACTCATGAGAATCTTGCCGGTATCGGAGATTATGCATTTTACAACTGCGTTGCACTTCAGAGCATTTCATTTAAAAACGGTCTGATAGCGATCGGAAACCATGCATTTGACGGATGCCGCGGACTTGAAACGGTAGATATGCCCACAAGCCCCAAGATTCAGAATATCGGAGCATATGCATTCAAAAACTGCAAGAGCCTTACCGGATTCTATATGCCTCACAGCGTTAATCTTATCTGTGACGGTGTATTCTTTGGTTGCGAGTCGCTGCAGTATATTGATCTTACCGGTGATATGAGTAACAATCTCGGAGCAAAGATTCCCGCAACCGCTGCCAATGTAGGTGCGCAGTCAGCTCTTGAAAATATTGGCTACCATGTATTCTACGGATGCTCCAATCTCAGAGAAGTAATCTTCCCCAAGCAGCTGGGTGAATTATCCGGAGTGTCTGCTGACAATCCCCGAAAGATCAACATCAACATTTTCGAAGATTGTCCCAATCTTGAAAAGATCACCGTTCTCAGTTCTACCATGACTTTCGCTGATGATACCGATAACAGAAACGGTACGGGAGGCTGTTCATTTAAACTCGGAAGCAGTACGGATGCGTCTTCATTTGTTTCTTTTACAAAACAGCTCGTCAATCCCGAGTTCTATTTTGAGGGCGTCGATCCTTCCGGAGCTCATCCCCCTACGCAGAATATCGGTGCTCTTCACCAGCTCTGCCAGAGCAGGGACAAGGGCTTTGAATTTACCTATAAGTATTATAACGAAGAGATATATGAGAAGACCGTTACCGAAGACGGAGACGGTAAAGCAATCTATCAGGTAGATAATACAAATACCCTGATCAATTTTGCTACGATAGAATCAGGTTCAAATATTGTTAAGTCACTTACATTCCCCGATCATCTCGGCCCTTATCATATTGAAAAGATTCCTGACGGAAAGTTCCAGGATAAGTGTTGCCTTGAAACCGTGACTATTCCCGCTTCAGTCAATGAGATCGGTGCGGCTGCGTTCAAGGGATGCCATAATCTTTCATATGTAATCTTTGAAAACGATCAGGTAAATATCGGTGCTGAGGCATTTAAGACCCAGCATACGACCACCCATGCTTCCAACTGTCCCAACGGACTTACGAACTCCGCTTGCCCTCCTAATGATACAACTATAGCCGGAGATCCTGCGGTTAAGCTGTATTTCGTAACCACCATAAGTTCCGATTCCAAGCCGTTTGCATATGCAATGAGTGAAGGTGGAAAGTACAATCATCCTTTGCAGAATGATTCCTGGCCTATCCTTTTCTCCGGATTCCCTAATCTTCTTGAGATAAGCTATAATCCGGTCAAGAAATGTGCTGAGCTCGTTAAATTCCCTACGATGGGATCGCTGTCAAGTTACACCTCTGCGATATATCTGTCCCCGGATGAAAGTGCCGCCATTTCCTCCTTCAATACAAAACTGGGAAATGGTGCAACTCTTGATGACCTTCTTCTTAACGGCACCACCTATGACAAGATGCTTGCTTCCGTATGTAAGGAGCTCTATATCCCCAAGGGTGTTGAATCAATTAAGGACGGAATCTTTAAGACATATACCGAGAGCGGAGGAGGAACCGCTATAGCGGTAAATTCAGAAGGTCTTACAGAGATCGATGTAACATATGTCAAGGATGCTGACGGAAATCCTGTCCTGGATACAAACGGAAGAGTCCAGGTCGATCCCGCAAACAGTGATTTTGCCGGTTGTGTTAAGCTTACCGCACTTACCCTTTCAGGACATGATACGATCACAATTCCCGATTATGCGTTTTATAATTGTGATCAGATGTCGTATGTATATTCGACCCAGCCTGTCGATTCGATAGGTACTGAGGCTTTTGCGGAATGTAATATTCTCGGAAATGTTGAGATGTACGGTGTCAAGTCCATCGGAGATCATGCATTTGCCAATGACGATGCACTGACCGGTGTTAAGTTCGACTCAGCGCTCAGCAGTCTCGGTCTTGCTCCTTTCAGGGTAAATATGTATAACCGCAGTACCGCGGTAACACTGCCCACCCATACATCAAGCCTGACAAATGTAGATTTCCAGGACAGCACATATTTTAAGACCGAAAATGGAATCATTTATTCACTTGACGCATCCGGTGCGAAGAATGCACTTATCGAATTCCTTCCCGGAAGAACGGCCGGAACTATTCAGCCGGGTGAGACCAAGGGAATAAAGGGAATCTCCAAGGAAGCATTTGCCGATACCTCGGTCAATGTGGTCAATCTTGAAAATGCTTCGTTTACGAATCTGCCCGAATATGCATTTGAGGATACAACACAGCTGGTATCCGTAACACTTCCTCAGACCTGTTCACGTATAGACAGTTATGCGTTCAAGGGTTCCGCAATCAAGAACCTGACTGTTATGAATAACGATCTGTATTGGCAGAACGGCGGACTGGATCTCATCTCGACCACTATGAAGGATCCTAACAATGATGCCACCGATCATGACGGCGTTTCCGAGAACTGGAACAGTAAGCTTACCGTATATGCGCCTGCGGAAACCGATGCAAACGGTAATGTTACCGTCAAGACCAGGGCATACGAACTTTTTGAAGGACATAAGTATCTTGTTCAGGCATTTACGCCCATCAAGCATTACTATGTAACTTATTATGATTTCAAGGATGCCAATGCAACAAAAGCTACTCTTGAATTTACTGATGAGTATGTTGAGGGAGATCAGGTCATCTTAAGAGATCCCATCATGGATCCCGACAATAAGCATACGAATGCCGGATTTGCCTTCGAGTATTATTACAATATGTATGATACCGAAGAGACCTATGATTACAGGGCAAGTTTCAACATAAATGCCGATATCACACTTGTTGCAAAATATAAGGGACTTAACAATACCTATACCGCAACATTCTATGATACCGATCCCGATACCGGTGCTACCGGAGCCGTTCTTGTTGCTGATGTTCCCGTACTTACATCCGACGATAACGGCGTAACCAAGTATTACATCAATCCTAACCTTATCTCGGGACTTATGCCTTCGGCTAAGACAGGATACACCTTCCAGACCTGGACAAGGCTTGATCCCAGAGACGGTATCCTCTTTACCCTTGACCAGGTGGAAGAGAAGGACGGAGTTATAAAATTCTACGCTAAGTATTCATCGGGTTCCGGCGGTAACGGCGGAAGCGGTGGCGGAGGAACGGTAGGTCCCGGACAGTTAAAGGTTACCTATTATCTTCCCGACGGAACACTTTATCAGACCTGGGGCGTTGATCCCGGCAATAAGGCATATGATATCGTTGTCCCCGGATACTCCAGAACTGAGTGGAAATGGTCACCCGATGTGACTGAAACGGTTATCAATTCCGATACCAGATTTGTACTGGTTCCCATTGACGGAACCGATCCCACTTCGTCTGATAAATACACCGCAACATATTATTACACCGATGGTGTTACCGTTTATCAGACACTTACCATTGAGAAGGGCGGCACTCCTCCCGATCTCATGATGCCTGCAGGCTATAAGCAGTGTAAGTGGTCACCTTCACCTTCATCGATAACCATGGACAAGAACATGAGATTCACCATGGTCAATAATCCGGACTACAACGGAACCGATGATTATAACGGACCTTATTATACACTTACAGTTGTCGGCGGTTCTGGATCCGGAAGCTATAAGCCCGGAGCACAGGTTGTGATCGTTGCAAATGAAGCCAAGACCGGTACCGAATTCAGCAGCTGGACGATCACGCCTTCGACCGCACCCATCGCATCCAAGGCGCTTTCCGCAACCGTAGTCACCATGCCCAGCGAGAATGTAACCGTAACTGCCAACTTTGTAGCCAAGACCGCAGGTAACGGCAATAACGGTGCAGGCGGAAACGGATCCGGCGGAAATAACGGCGGAGGTAACAATTACTGGCCTTCGACCGGAAATGTTCCCAGAAGCAGCGGAACTACCGTAGTCATTGATAAGAACGGTCTTTCCAACACCGGTGTGGTTTCGGCTACCGTCAACGGTTCCACCGATAACTTCACGATCAAGATCACAGAGAGCCAGACAGCCAATAAGCTTGTTCTCGATGCGCTGCTCAAGAAGTACGGAACACTTGATAACATTATTTACTTCCCGTTCGATATCAGCCTTTATGATGCTGCGGGAACCACACAGATTACCGATACTTCGGGCCTTACCATTACGATCACCATACCTCTTCCCGATTCGATGGTAGGATATGCCGCAAACAATAAGGTTGCGGTCATCACCAATAATGAGATCGATCCTCTTAATGCGAGGTTCACGACCATTAACGGTGTACCCTGCGTAACCTTTACATGTACACACTTCTCACCTTACGTCATCTATGTAAATACTGTTGAGATGACAGCAGGAAGTGACGGAAGCGGATACGGAAACGGTCTCGACAATACACCCAAGACCGCTGACTTCATTCACCCGAAGTGGTTCATATCGATCGCACTGTTCGCTATCTCCATAGTCCTCTTCCTTATGAAGGACAAGAAGGTCGCAAAACCCGTAAAGGCTGACAACGGTAGCAGTGCTCAGAGAAGAAGGCAATGATCTGCAATAGTATTTCTTAAAACTCAAAGTTACTGTAAAAGGAAACTTTAAATGAAAAGAATCAGAAAGCTGTTAGGAGTGATCCTGATAATAGTCGCTTTACTCGTGATGCAGCTTCCTCCTCTGGGGGCGGATGCTGCATCCGTCCCCGAGTTTTCTATAACGGGGTCGGGTACGCTTGTTTCGTACAACGGATCTGCGACTGATGTAGTCATCCCGAATACCGTTATCGAGATCGCTACGGATGCGTTCAGGGATAATGACCGCATACGTACTGTCACAATTCCAAACAGCGTAAAGAAAATTCATGAATATGCATTCTGGGATTGCGATAATCTTCAGAGTGTAAACATCGGCTCAGGCCTTACAAAGATAGATGATTTCGTCTTTGCAAACTGCATGGGCCTTGTTTCCGTTAACATTCCCGCAAATATCAAGTCCGTCGGAATCTATGCATTCGAAGATGATGTAAATCTTGAAGCTGTTACCTTTACCCAGTATACGGGAAACATTCATGAAAGTGCTTTCGACGGATGCTATAAGCTGGTGATCTTTGCGCCCGAAGGCTCCTATGCGTGGAAATATGCCCAGGGCTTTTATGTAAGACAGTCCAAGTTCACTATCTATGAAGATACCGGAATGATCGATGTGATCGATGAGACAGTCACTCATGATGAGCCCGATACGGAAGATGTCTCGGGTAACGGAGAGACCGAAGTCATTGATGAGACCGACCCATACGGTGAACCCGGTGCATATACCACCGAATTTGAGATAACTCAGCGTCCCGACGGAACATACACTGCCGTTGCCGTTAACCAGAATACCGATATATACGGCCAGACCCATGTTGTCGGAAATACGGCTGTAGTTTTCATGGACAATTCATCCATGCATGTCATAAACGGAAGCGATATTCAGGCATCCGAGAGCGAAGCGGTCCATTCCGATCCTTCGGACCCCAAGATCACTTATTCTTCAACCATACCCAAATATACGATAGTGGATTCAAATATCGTTGCCGATAAGGCTTATTACATGTCGGATGACCTGACCAATATGAGCCTTCCTTCGGGAGTGCACGAGATAGGTCAGTTTGCTTTTTCAAGGACCGAAGTCATTTCGGTAACTCTTCCCGAAGGTGTTAAGACCATTGATTACGGTGCATTTTATCACTGTGAAAGGCTCCTTGATGTCCAGCTTCCGACAACGGTTGAGAAGATCGAGCCCTTCGCATTCTCGGAAACACCCTGGGTGAATGATTTCCTTTCCGGTACGGGAGGTATCAACAACCGGCTCGATGACAGGCTCAATGCCTCAAACGGCGACTTTCTTGTCAGCGGCGGGGCACTTATTGCTTACAGGGGAACCGGAGCCAATGTCACGATTCCTAACGGTGTAAGGATCATTGCCGCCGAGGTGTTCAAAGGAAATACCGCAATAAAGACCCTGGCTCTTCCGGATACACTCATAAGTATCGGAGAAGGTGCTTTTATGGGATGCACATCACTTGAAGAGGTTTCTTTCGGCGGAAATGAAAAAGAGATCCTCGACAGGGCATTCATGGGAACGGGAATCTCCGTAAAGGATATCCCGGACAGGATCAGGAATGTCGGTATCGATGCTTTCGATGATCTGGATACGGCTTCCGGGCTCAATATCACCTGTGAGGAGAGTACGAGAAGATTATCCAATATCTCATACAGATCATCCGTAGAAGATAAGGATAATGCCGGTGTTACCGTTTACGGAGCAGAAGGAGTGCTTGCTTATCTTGACGGTGCCGACAGACCTTATTATATGACTATCGGCGAAGTCTCCGAATCGGCAGTCTTTGATAGAGCGCTTGAGCGTGCTTCCGGATTCCTTTCGAATTATTCGCTCGGTGAGAGTGTGATATATGATATAACCTTAAGGGATGCTTCCGGTATTTCGATCGACAAGCTCGGAAACCAGGGGCTTGAGATAGCGATACCGATTCCCGAAGTTCTTTCGGGCGATAAGCTTGTAGTCCTTACCGTTGACAGGAACGGACAGCTTGAAGATATACCTGTTACGGTCGTAGAAACGAACGGAAAAGAATTCGCCAGATTTACGACATATCACCTCAGTCCGTTTGCGCTGTATTCGACCGGTTTGTCTCTTTCGGATTCCGATATTGTTTCCTCCGAAGTGACTTTGAGGGCCAATTCGGGCGGTCCCGCGGTTTCTGTACAGGATAATTCATTCAGGCACTGGCTTGTGACCAGAGGACTGATCAGATGGATGGTATTCGGACTTCTCGTTATTACGGGAGTATTTATGATTGCGGTAAGGAAAAAGCACAGATGAAAAAGTATGTTCTGAATTCAGTAATCTCATTTATCACGGCTACAATTCTTGCAGCCGTGATTTTTGCGTTATCGGGTATATATCCGGGATCGGAGAGAACGCTTCTTGTATTTGATATGCTGGAGCAGTTTGTTTCTTTCTATTCGTCGCTTAAATCCGTATTTTCGGGAGGCTCCTTCATCTATACATTCATGGGATCGCTCGGAACGCCTTATATCGGGATGTTTGCGTATTACCTCGCATCGCCTTTTTCCCTCATCACATTGCTATTTGATGTCCGCAGGCTTCCCGATGCCATCTGGCTCATTGATATTCTTAAATGCGGTATGATAGCCGCTTCTTTCTCTGTGTTTATGAATTACAGGAAAGCAGAGAGCTGTTTGGCTAACATAATGCTCAGCCTTTGCTATGCACTCAGTGCCGCTGCGGTTTCTTTTTTCCTGCTTCCCATGTACCTCGATACAATGTATATGCTTCCCATCATATGCATATTTCTGGAGAATCTTCTTAAGACCGCTCCGGAAAAGAGCAAGCCTCCCATCAATATCGGTGCCGGTTTCCGTATGAGGACCAATGAGGAGGCCAGGAGCATAATCCAATCCAATTTTGAGATGAATACCGTCGCAAAAAGAGGATGTGCATACTCTGTAAGTCTTGCCCTCTGCATGTATTTCCATTATTACTCGGCTTACATGGTCTGTGTTTTTCTCGTCATGTATTCTGTTTTCATCCTTACCGAGAATATGTCCGAAAAGCCTGACTTTAAGGATATGGGACTCAGATTTCTGAATTTCTTCTTTTATTCGATATTCGGAGCACTTCTTGCATCACCTTTGCTTATTCCGGTACTTAAAGAGCTGGCACAGGGAAAGAGCGCGGATTCGGGTGTATATTCCAACGGGTCATTCATAGTCACTTCGTTTCCGGATCTTCTTAAGCAGTTCATCTGCGGACATTTCGGTTCGCTTTACAGTGAAGGAGCGCCTGCGATCTACTTTACCGTAATAATCTTTGCGCTCGGTATCTTTGGGATCATCAAAGGATTGAAGAACAGGGCAAATTCCGTTTGCAGCATCGCTATCATAGTATTGTTCTTACTTAGCTTTATGTTCAGACCCCTGTACCGCGTATGGCATATGTTCAGGGACCCTGTGGCTTATCCCCACAGATTCGCATTCCTTTTTGTGTTCTTTATGATCGTGCTTGCCTCAAAGTCGATCAATTCCTTTAAGGTTAAAGTGCCCGTTATGGCGGCTGCTTCTGTTATCGTCGCAGGTCTGCTTGTGTTTAACGGCTATAAGATCACGTCCGCGGTATATGACGATTATCCCAATTCCACCAGATCATCATATGTCGAGCTTATCGATATGATGGCTGATATGATCGATTATGCTCAGGATTATGATGTTTCTCTTGAGCGTGAGGGCGTTTCGCTGTGCAGGATCAACAAGGACATTGAGATAACTTCCAATGATCCGATGCTTCTTTCTTTTAACGGAATGGATTATTTCTCTTCATCCTACAATTCCGACATGCTTAAGCTGTACAAGGAACTTGGAATACTTCAGTATCACTATAAATCCTGCGACAGAGGTTCTGATATCGTTACGGATATGCTTCTTGGAATCGATTATGAGCTGTATTTCACCAAGCCGGAGTACGGATATGATTTCGTATATTCGAACGGTTTTTCAAGCCTTTATCATAATCCTTATTCACTCGGAATCGGGTATCTTGCATGCGATGATACATGCAGCTTCGGTCCGGATCCCTTTGCAAATCAGAACAGCTTTATAAGCTCCGTACTGGGAAAAGAGGCAGGGGTATATGAAAGCTTTGATTATTCGGAGAATGAAAGGGTAATAGACGGTGTACAGGTTTATGATTCTGCAGGTGATTATGTCATAACACCCATGCCGCTTAAGGTTCTCCGGTTTGAGCCGCCCATAGGAACGAATCTTTATCTGAATTTCGAGCTTCTGTATGAATCCGAACTGGATTATGATGCCAAGAATCAAACCGATAATATCAGCATCGTGCTCAATGACCGCGGAATTTCGCAGTTTAACGGCTATCAGAGGGCATCGAATATCTATCTGGGGAATTTCTATGAAAACGGGACTTTCGTCCTTGATATATATGATTACGGCGATGACAGGAAAGCATATCTGTATGCCCTGAACATGGATAAGCTTGAAGAAGTCTATAATGAAATCAATGAAGGCAGGTTTACAGCCGATTCGGTCAGCGGAGGCGTAGTTACCGGTCATGTGAATGTGACAGATGAAAACAGAAATGATCTTGTTTTCACCATACCGTATTCATCATGCTTCAAGGCTTATGTAGATGATGTGAGAGTTGCAACTTCGGAATATGCGGGTGCGCTTCTTACGATACCGGATCTTGAAGCAGGAGAGCATACCATAAGAATTGAATATACTCCTTAAGGGGTGAACAAGGGGACGGTTCCTTCGTTCACCTGATTCTTGTGAACGGAGGAACCGTCCCCCTGTTCATGAAAAAGCCTCTGACATAAGTCAGAGGCTTGATTTTTACTTATATGTCACATATATTTCTTTTCCGGTATCGAGCTGGTAGCAGCCGAGACGGCTGGATTTCGAATTTAGAGCCATTCCGCAGTCGATATCGATGACCTTTATTCCGCCGCGTCTTTTGATCTTGCAGATCTGACCGCGTCCCTTCTCATCCATGCATCCGAGGCGCTGTGTAAATACATGGCCTACAATATAAGTATCATCGGGATATGCGAACCAGTCATATTCAAGCATATCGATTGGCGGTCTGTCATCGAGAAGTGAATCCCAGACAACGGATTCTGCATCGATCAGGGCATCCTTGTAAAGAAGCTCATCTCCGAATTTGTATCCTACAGAGTAGGAGTGGGAGATATGGTAATCGGTATCACCGACATGAACTCTTTTGATGAGTCTGAGACTCTTGAGGTACTGGATGATCTTGTCCTGTTCTTTGCGTTCGAGCTTAACAAACTGATTATACGTTGTCTTGCCGCCGTTTGCGGGATGGAACCAGAGATCGACGGGAGTAAAGGCTTCTCCGAGATCTGATTTTTTCAGTATGCCGTATTTTTCGTTTTTTCTCATGAAATCTATGGCATCGATCATCATAAGTTCATGATTTCCCAGGAACAATTCCATATTCTTCCTGCTCATCACATCCTGTATGATCTTGATGCCGTCGCGGCCTCTGTCGACAACGTCGCCGACAACATACAGAAAATCATCCTCGGAGAATTTAAGCTTCTCGAGGAGCTTTTTGTATGTGCTGAAATGACCGTGAAGATCACTTATTGCATAAGTGGACATGTATCTAAAAAATCCTCATTAAGAAATACGTTTAATGGAATCACTGCTGACACAGATAACGGGTCTGATGCCGCAGCGCTTATTGAGCATCCAGTTCTGGGGACCGTCACGTCCGATGAGCTGACCGTACGCATCCTCACTTGCGATGTAGGACTTATCGCCGGAGAATTCGCCTCTTGAACGGAGACCGAAGCAGGGAACGAAGTCCGGATCTCTGGGAAGAGCGGCAGTGTACTGTGAAACGGGGGCTTTACAGTAAACATTGTCGGGGTTCTTTTTCGAACGGTCGATCTGATCCTTGGATCTGTCAAAACCGTAATAAAGCTCGTTAAGCGAAGGAATGTAAACCTTATCGTTGGTATATCTGTCATCAAGAGCGGAGATGGGAGTGGAGATCTTGGTGTAATGAAGCTTGATCTTCTCCTGTGCCGAGAATGCCATATTGATGAATACGGAATTCAGCCATGCTCTGAGCTTGGATGTGCCCCAATAAACCTCGGTCTTGATCTTGACTATATCCTTGTCTGACATACGAAGATAGGATGTGCCGTTGAAAGGAAGATAATCAAGGATGTATTCGCTTATGAGAGTGGTGCGGCCCTTTGAATCGTTAACGACTCTCCAGGGGATGGCATTGTACTTGAAGTATTTGTAGCCGTCCTTGACTCTCGAATGCTTGAGATTGAACTTGCTCAGGAAACCGGATGAATCACGGCTCTTGGAATCCCTGTACATGGGAAGACGGTAATAACGCTCTTCGTTGACGATTGCGGTATTATTTTCGTCATATTCTGCACACTCGATGTCGCTGGTGATCTTCTCGGGAGGAAGCTCGTTCATGGGATATGAACCGAACCATACCCTGCCGTCATGATCCATTACGATGACTCTGCGTTCGGCAACCGCTTCCTGGGCATGAGACTGCTTGGTAGCGCGTTTGAAACCATAGATATCGAAATAGAGTTCATCGATCGTCTGCTGACGGTCCTCAGGTCTCATGGACAGGCCCTTCATAATGGCTTCGCCAATACCGGGATCGAGGTCGATATTATAGCTATTTATCGGTGTGATGAGATCATTTTCCTCACGCTCAATTGCAGACTGGGGAATATCTCCGGTCACGAGATAGTAGAGCGTTGCACAGATTCCGTAGATATCGGTCCAGGGACCCTGCTCGGAAACACGTGAGAACATCTGCTCCGGAGGAGCAAATCCCCATTTTCCGAGGAATTCCTGTTTAGCCTTGGCGCCGGCTTTTCTGGAACCGCCGAAGTCGATGAGCTTAACGGAACCGTCCTTGTCTATCATTATATTGTCGGGAGAGACATCACGGTGAATCAGACCTGACTGATGCAGGTCGCCGAGAATGTCGATGACGGGCTCGATGAGATTGAGAGCTTTGTCGGATGAAAGCCATCCGCCGTGTCCGTCGACAAATTTGAACAGATTACCGTTCTCGAGGTATTCCATAACAATGTAACCTGTATTATTTTCATAAAACAGGTCTTTGATGGAAACTACGCCGGGATTTTTGGAATATTCAGCAAGGATCCTTGCTTCACGCAGGTAAGCCTGGGTTTCCTCGTCATAACTGTCGGAATTGACCTCATCGAGAACGACGAGAGTATGTCCGTCCTCAGCTCTGTCAACGAGATCTTCGGGAAAGAATTCCTTGATCGCGACACGGTACTCAAGCAGGAGATCGAATCCTATGTATGTGATACCGTATCCGCCTTTACCCAGGATATTACCGATGAGTATTTTATTGTTCAATATGGTGCCGGGAGTCAGCGCCTTGTTCCAGGTCTTTTCTCCGATCTTCTCATGACCGCAGAAAGGGCATATATCGGGCTCGTCGCTGATCTTCATGCACCTTAAGCAGAGTTTGCCTATATCGTATTTGTTCATGACTTATCGCATGCTAAACAAAACAAACTGAGTTTAAAGTTATTACAGGTCAAGGAGCTTGGACTTGAAGTCAGCAAATTCGCCGTCTGAGATAATGCCGGCATCGTGGATCTTGGTAAGGAGTTCGATCTTCTTCTTGAACAGATCCATATCTCCGTTGACGGGAGAGGTGATATCGGCAACGATCTGTGCCTTGGCTGCATCGTACTCTTCCTGAGTCTCAAGACCGCCGTCAACTGCCACACGGTGGAGAGCCATTCTGTTAACTTCGTCGGAATTAGCGGAGATCGAAGCAACGATCTCTGCCTTCTTGCCGGTAAGTTCGCTCTCTGAAAGCCACTCGCACTCTTTGAGGAGCATGAGCTTCTTGATCTTGGACTTGAGGGTATCTGCATTTCCTGCATCGATCGCATCGAGGTCGGAGATGAGTCTGGTGCGCTTTGCCTCGAAATCATCGGAGGTGATAACGCCTGCCTCGACCATTGCGGGCCATCTGCCGAGCTTAGCCTTAAGGGCATCACGATCGTCGGTTGACTTGGGATTGAGAGCAAGCTTAAGTCTGTTGATCTCATTATTGTAGTCGGTCTCGGAAATGATCTCGGCATCCTTGAGCATTGCCTGCTTCTTGAGGTTGAGGATGAACTTGTCATTATTGTCGGAATCGTCGTATCCGGTTCCGTCAACAAGGGCATCGGTGAGCTTGTCGCACTCTGATTCGGAGATGAGGCCGCTCATCTTGATAACGGGGATCATGGTGATGTTCTCTCTGAAATCATCGAGATCGGCAACACCGGGATCGAAGCAGGGATCGACAATATTGCGAACCTGCTTGTTGTAATCGTCGTCGGTAAGAAGACCGCTGCTCTTGGAGATGATGACCTTCTGGATCTTCTCGTAGAACTTGTCGAGTCCCTTCTCCTTGCAGATGAGCTCGAGCTTCTTGCTCTTGTAATCGTCATCGCTCATTACGCCCATCTCATGCATAACTTCGATCTTCTTGAGCTTGTCTTCGAAGGATGCGGTGTCGACAGCGGGCTTTTCGGGAGCTGCGGGAGCAGGTGCTGCTGCAGGTGCGGGAGCGGGAGCGGGAGCTGCCGCAGGAGCAGGATTGTGTGAAAGAATAGCGGAGCCTGCGGGAGCGGTCTGAGGTGCTTCCGAAGGATTTGTATGTGAAAGAATAGCTGAGCCGGTTCCGGCTGCGGGAGTGGGAGTGGAGTAGACGGTAGGGATCTTCGCACTTCCGGGAGCGATAACGGGCTGAGCGTCAGCCTGGTTCATAGCAGCTTCTTCGGCTGAGCCGTGTAT
>JAFZWW010000101.1 GCA_017617005.1 Lachnospiraceae bacterium | reverse complement strand
GCGGAAATTGAAAATCCGCGCTTCTGCTCCTCTTTGCCGTAATCACTTAAGGTATTTCCGTCTGCTACGGTCCCCATACGTGATGTAAGACCTGTGATATAACCGAAGCTCTCTGCAAGAGTGGTCTTGCCGCTTCCTCCGTGACCTAGAAGCACAACGTTGCGGATCTTGTCTGTGGTATAAACTTTCATGAGGACCTCCTAAATTGGGTATTTGTGCAAATTTTACAAATATTCTGAAAATTTATAAAATCACACAGACATATTTTACAGTAAATCGGTTTCTGTCGCAATACAAAATAGTGCATAAATATTTTAACAAAATATTTATTTTGCAAAGAAAAAGCCTTATGGTCTGATTAGATTTGTAAAACTAATCAGATCATAAGGCAATCAGTGTAAATAGACATTTATTAAATTCCGTGAAGGATATATCCTTTGCCTTTAAGGATATCCGCGGCTTTTTCCTTGCTCTCCGCATCCCAGAAGCCGACGGTCATATCACCGCCGATATATTCGCGGTTATGCTGGATACCGATGTTCTTGATGTTGATTCCGTTCACGGCCAGGATTGTCGCGACTGATGCGATCGCACCCGGTTCATCGGAGATATCTATCGAGAATTTATGGGAGTCCTTGATGGGACCTGCACTCAGTGTATTGAATGAATTCCTGTATGTTCCCGCATCATCGAAAAGATCGGCTATATAATCTCCGTTCTTATCATCGACCATGTCACGGATCTCGGAAAGCTTGCCGATGAGGTCCTCAAGAAATTCGGAAATATTCGCCTCATTTGATTCGCATATCTCCTTCCACATTGCGGGTGAAGATGATGCAACCCTGGTGATATCCTTGAAACCGCCTGCGGCAACGGTCTTCATGAGTCCGTCTTCGTAGTCGTTGTTCTTGACCAGCTCAACCAGCGCAGCTGCGGCAAGGTGGGGAATATGACTTACTCCCGCAACGATCCTGTCGTGCTTTGACGCATCCATGATGATCGGAATAGCGCCTATCCGGGTTGCGATATCCTTGAGCACTTCAGCTTTCTTATCGCCCTCTTCGAAAGGAGTGATGATGTAATAGGCGTTCCTGTAAAGATCCTTGGATGATGCGATGTATCCTGTTCTCTCGGAACCTGCCATGGGATGTCCGCCGACAAAATTCTCCTTAAGACCGGCATCCTCCGCAGCTTTCATTATCGAACCTTTTACGGAACTCACATCGGTCACGATGGTGTTTTCTTTTACGTAAGGTGCGAGCTTTGAAAGTGCCTCGGCATTTCTTATTACGGGAAGGCATAAAAAAATGACATCGCAGTCGGAAAATCCCTCTCCTATTTCATGAAGGGGAATATCAACAACTCCGTCCTTAACAGCTTCTTCCAAAGGAGCTTCGCTCCTGTTATATGCAGCTATCACATTAGAAGGATCGTCGTTCTTAAGTGCTCTTGCAAGCGAGCCTCCTATAAGTCCGAGTCCTATAAATCCGTATTTACTCATCAGGTCTTCTTTCTGTCAAAAATCAAATATACAAAGAACAAAAAAACAATGCTTCCGAACGTATCAAGCAGTACGTCCCAGACGGATGCGTATCTTCCGGGAACAAAATACTGATGCAGTTCATCAAATGCTGCAAGGATGAAAACAATGAGCACATCCCTGCGGTACATTCCTCTTCCCTTACCCTGATCACTTCTTATGATCTTCATCACGGGAAGAAAAGTTCCGGACAATAATGCACCAAGAACACCGTATTCAAGGAAGTGTGCAAGCTTTCTGATCGGATGCTCGAAATATCCCGCAAGGCTTACTACATCGGCAAATGTCTGATCGGACTTGAAAAAGCAGATGAACTTTGCCAGCTTCTCCGCTATCTCATAGCTCAGTCCCGATGATTCATCGGCTGTCTGTGCGGAAAAAGATACTATCACAAAAAAGTAAAAGCACGCAGTAAGTATCAGGAACAAAAAGCATAATACCCTTTGCCGTACGCGTGCTTTTTTCAGTGCTTCAAAATAGACTTTCACTATTTATTCATGTCCTGTACAGTCTGATAGATACCGATCCTCTGAGCATCCATCTCGGGAAGGCCGACGAATGATGAGCCGTAGAAATAGACATCACCCTTCTTTTCGATCCTTATGATCTCGAGAAATGCATGAAGAACCTCTTTGGTCCAGATCTCAAGAAAACTCTCATAGACCGCACCGATCTCAAGTGCCTGTGAGCAGGTGAATCCCACGCCGCCCTTTGAAACATCGGTGATATCGATGGTAACCTGCATTCCCGCATCAGCCGAATCAAGACGCTTGATGACGAGAGTTGAAGTAAGCTCCGATCTTTGAGAATGTCTTTTTTCTTCCATGTGTACCTCCTGTTAACCCAACGCACAATTAATGGAAAAAGCATGCATCGCCGAAACTGAAAAATCTGTATCTTTCACGTACCGCTTCTTCATATGCGGCCAGAACATTTTCCCTGCCGGCAAATGCGGATACCAACATGATCAGTGTGCTTTCCGGAAGGTGGAAATTGGTAATGAGTCCGTCCATCACCTTGAATTTGTATCCCGGATATATGAATATACTCGTCTCCCCGGATCCGGGACAAACCTTTCCGTCTTCACCCGCGCAGCTTTCAACCGTTCTGCAGCTTGTGGTTCCTACACAGATGACTCTTCCGCCTTCAGCATTCGTGAGGTTGATCAGATCCGCGGTCTCTTTTGTCACCTGATAACTTTCCGTATGCATCTTGTGATCGGTGATCACGTCTTCTTTTACCGGACGGAATGTTCCGAGTCCGACATGAAGTGTAACATACGCAAGATTAATACCTTTATCTTCGATCTTCTTCAGAAGCTCAGGGGTAAAATGAAGTCCTGCAGTGGGTGCCGCAGCAGATCCGTCAAATTTTGCATATACGGTATTGTATCTCGTCGGGTCTGCAAGCTTATGCGTGATATAAGGCGGAAGCGGCATCTCTCCGAGCTTATCGAGTATCTCCTCGAATATCCCATCAAAATAAAACCTTACGATCCTGTTTCCGTCTTCAACCACCTCAAGCACTTCTGCTTTCAGAATGCCGTCGCCGAAATCAAGTCTCTGTCCGGGCCTGCAGTTTTTACCGGGCTTTACTAGTGTCTCCCAGTCTGTCGCATTGATCCTTTTCAAAAGAAGAACTTCGACATGACCGCCCGTTCCTTCCCTCTTACCCAGAAGTCGTGCAGGGATCACTTTGGTATTGTTCAGCACAAGACAGTCACCCGGAACAAGATAATCAACAATGTCCGAAAAATGCTTGTGCTCAGTTTCTCCGCTATTTCTGTCGACTGCCATAAGTCTTGATGAAGACCTGTCTTCAAGCGGATCCTGTGCGATCAGCTCGGGAGGCAGTTCATAGAAATAATCCGATCTTCGTAATTCAGCCATTAAAGATCCATTCCTTTGCAGAATGCGATATATCCCTTGTACGTCTCATATACATCGGCCTTGGAAGTTGCTTCCCATGGCGAGTGCATGTTAAGAACCGCAACGCCGGAATCGATAACATTCATTCCGTAGAGAGCAAGTATGTATGCGATTGTTCCTCCGCCGCCCTGATCAACCTTGCCAAGCTCAGCAAACTGGTATGAGATCTTCGCATCCTCGAATACTCTTCTGATCGCGGCGATATATTCCGCATTTGCGTCATTGGAGCCGCTCTTTCCGCGTGATCCGGTAAATTTGTTGAATACGATTCCGCCGCCTAAGAATGCTGCGTTCTTCTTCTCAAATACGGATTCGTAATTGGGATCGACACCCGCTGATACATCGCTTGAAAGCATGCAGCTTCTTGAAAGGGCACGCTTAAGGTCGATCTCAGACTTATACTCACCGCAGAGATTCATTACTTCCGCTACGGCATTTTCAAAGAACCTGGATCTCATTCCCGTAGCACCTACGGAGCCGATCTCTTCCTTGTCTACGAGGATGGTGCATACAGTTCTGTCGCACTGAGGAAGGTCGAGCATAGCCTTAAGCGAAGTATATGCACATACTCTGTCATCCTGTCCGTATGAAAGGATCATGGATCTGTCAAAGCCTGCTTCTCTTGCACGTCCTGCGGGAACAATCTCAAGCTCTGCGGAATAAAAATCCTTCTCTTCGAAATCGTACTGCTCTTTAAGGATGTTTAGGATGGCATTTTTAACGCTGTCCTTCTTTTCATCCTTTGCTTTTGTATTCTTTCTTACATCGGCACCGAGTGCGATGGGCTTGTTTCCTACGATGACATCGAGGTCTTCTCCCTCGACAACCTTGCTTCCCTTCTTCTCCATCTGATCCTGTGCAAGATGGATGAGAAGATCGGAAACGAAGAATACGGGATCGTCGGGATCTTCACCGACGTTGATCTCTATTGTGCTGCCGTCCTTCTTAACGACAACACCATGTATTGCAAGAGGAAGTGCGGTGTACTGGTACTTTTTGATGCCGCCGTAATAATGAGTATCGAGAAGTGCGAAATCATCCTTCTCATAAAGGGGATTGCTCTTAACATCCATTCTCGGGGAATCGATATGTGCACCGAGAATGTTCATTCCGTCGCTGAAAGGCTTCTTTCCGATCCTGAACATGCATACGGACTTGTTCATCCAAACGGTATAAACCTTGTCACCGGTCTTGAGCTTTTTGTTCGAGCCGATCAGCTTATCAAGCTCGACATAGCCGTTTGCTTCGGCCATGTTGACGATCTGATCGACGCATTCCCTCTCGGTCTTGCCGTTTGAAAGGAAATCGATATACTCCGCATTCAGCTTCTCAAGCTTTTTTAATTCTGCCTGGGAATACTTTTTCCAAACCTTTTCGTATTCCATTGATATGGACCTCCATAAATTTATTTCCGCCCACCGTTGAATAAATTATTTAACTTCTGAGTTCGATGCCGAGAGTCTGAAGTCCGTTGAGGATCTTCTTCATCGCACCGCTTACATCGTTATCCTCGAGCGTTCTGTCCTTGGCACGGAATGTGAGTGAATATGCAACGGACTTGAATCCCTTTGCAACCTGCTCACCTTCATAGATATCGAAGAGCTTGATGTCTTCGAGGATATTACCGCCGCGCTGTGCAAAGACCGCTTCGATCTGTCCGGCAAGAACCTCACTGGGAACAAGCATAGAGAGGTCTCTGGTGACTGCGGGGAATTTTGCGATTCCCTGATATTTGTGATCGAATGAAACAAAATCCATCACCTCGGGCATATCGACAACAGCAATGTAAACCCTGGTCTTAATATCGTAATTAGCGCATACTGCGGGATGAACCTCGCCGAGATATCCTATTGTCTTTCCTTCATACTTGATGAGAGCCTGTCTTCCGGGATGAAGGAAGCTCTTTGCCGCGTTAGGGTCATACTCTCTCTTCGTCTTCATTCCTACGGAATTAAAGAATTCCTCAACAGCACCCTTCATGGTGAAGAAATCGCCCTTGCCGTAGAAGCCGAGTGTGAACTGCATTCTCTCATCGGGATAATCGGTAAGGGGAAGTGAATCGGCAACATAGATATTACCGAGCTCATAGAGCTTTACTTCTGCATTTCTGTGATTGTAATTATTTGCAAGGCAGTTAAGCATTCCGTTTACGGAGATCGTTCTCATGACAGAGAAATCTTCTCCGAGAGGATTGCTTATCTTGATCGCCTGTCTCTCCTTGGCATCAGCGGGGAGATTAAGCTTATCGAATACCTTGGGACTTTCGAACGAATAGAAATAAGTCTGTGAGAATCCGCACATCTCTGCGGTCTCTCTTGCCTTCTCTTCCACACGGTTCTTAAGTCCGAGCCCACCCATTGCGTTTCCGCCGGGAAGGGTTGTGGGTATCTTGTCATAACCCTTGAATCTTGCAACTTCCTCGGCAAGATCGCAGTTACCGAGCAGATCCTGTCTGAATGAAGGGATTACAATCTCCTCTGCAGCCTTGTCATAAACAAGTTCTTCTTTTTCGAAGACGGCGATCATCTCGTCTGCGGTATATGAAGTTCCGAGAAGTGCATTGATTCGGTCGGGCTCGAATTTGATCCTCTTAAGATCTGCGATGGGCTCCTTAACATCAACGATTCCGCCGACGACTTCACCCGCACCGAGCTCTTCGATGAGCTGGCATGCCCTGTTCATCGCATCTTCCGCATTCCTGGGATCGAGTCCCTTTTCGAAGATACCCGAAGCATCGGTTCTGAGACCGATTCTCTTAGCTGACTTTCTGATGTTGGTTCCGTTGAAAGTAGCTGCCTCGAAAAGAAGGTTCTTGGCATCATCGGTGATCATGGAGTTTTCGCCGCCCATGATACCTGCGATACCGATCTCTTTTTCGCCGTCACAGATCATGAGAACATCGTGATCGAGATTACGCTCCTGACCGTCGAGAGTAACGAACTTATCTCCGTCCTTGGCACGTCTTACAACGATCTTTCCGCCTGCAACTTTATCAAAATCGAATGCGTGCATGGGCTGGCCATACTCGAGCATTACGAAATTGGTAATGTCTACGATATTGTTGATAGGTCTGATGCCTGCGGCTCCGAGTCTGTGCTGCATCCACTTGGGTGAAGGCTCAACCTTAATGTTTCTAACAAGTCTTGCGGTATATCTGGGGCAAAGGTCGGGAGCCTGAACCTCAACCTTAACGAAGTCATTAACATTCTCGGAATTTCCGGTCTCTTTTACCACAGGGGGCTTGAATTCTTTTCCGAAGGTTGCGGCAGCTTCTCTTGCGATACCGATGATGCTGTAGCAGTCAACTCTGTTGGAGGTGACTTCATACTCAACTACGGTGTCGTGAAGTCCGAGGATTTCAACTGCGTCTGCTCCTACCTCAGTATCTGCAGGGAAAATATAGATTCCCTCGGGATCTGCTTCGGGATAGAAGTTAACGTCGCTTCCGAGCTCGTCGATGGAGCACATCATACCGAATGATTCGATACCGCGGAGCTTGCCTTCCTTGATGGGATATCCTTCTTCGGGTGCGGGACCTTCATCGTGAGCACTTCCCGCAACTCTTCCGCCTACAAGAACAACGGGAACCTAGTCTCCCTTATGAACATTGGGAGCACCGGTAACGATCTGGATGGTCTCGGATCCGGTGTTAACCTGGC
>JAFZWW010000014.1 GCA_017617005.1 Lachnospiraceae bacterium | reverse complement strand
TCGCAGGTTCCCAGGCTTTGAACGGATAAGGAAAGGAAACAAAATGGCAGAGAATAAAGGAAAGATCACACAGATCATCGGAGCTGTCCTTGATGTCAGATTTGATGAAGGTTCGCTTCCTGAGATAAACGAGGCTATCAGGGTTCCTCTTGAGGGCGGAGCCAAGCTCGTTGTAGAGGTTGCACAGCACCTCGGAGACGACACGGTCAGATGTATAGCAATGGGACCCACCGACGGTCTTGTAAGAGGCATGGATGCTATCGCTACCGGAGCTCCCATATCCGTTCCCGTAGGAGAGAATACCCTCGGAAGAATATTCAACGTTCTCGGTGATCCCATCGATAACAAGCCCGCTCCCGAAGGTGTTGATTACGAACCCATCCACAGACCCGCTCCCACATTTGAAGAGCAGTCCACCGAGTCCGAGCTTCTCGAGACCGGTATCAAGGTCGTTGACCTCCTTTGCCCTTATCAGAAGGGTGGTAAGATCGGACTTTTCGGAGGCGCAGGTGTAGGAAAGACGGTCCTCATCCAGGAGCTGATCAGAAACATCGCTACCGAGCACGGCGGATATTCCGTATTCACCGGTGTAGGCGAGCGTACCCGTGAAGGTAATGACCTTTATCACGAGATGACCGAGTCGGGAGTTATCGACAAGACCACCATGGTCTTCGGTCAGATGAACGAGCCCCCCGGGGCAAGAATGAGAGTAGGTCTTACCGGACTTACCATGGCAGAGTATTTCAGAGATAAGGGTGGAAAGGACGTCCTCCTTTTCATCGACAACATATTCCGTTTCACCCAGGCAGGTTCCGAGGTTTCCGCACTTCTCGGACGTGTTCCTTCAGCCGTAGGTTACCAGCCCACACTCCAGACCGAGATGGGTGCTCTCCAGGAGAGAATAACCTCCACCAAGAACGGATCCATCACTTCCGTACAGGCTGTATACGTTCCCGCGGATGACCTTACCGACCCCGCTCCCGCAACAACCTTCGCTCACCTCGATGCAACCACCGTTCTTTCGAGAAGCATCGTTGAGCTCGGTATCTACCCTGCGGTAGATCCCCTTGAGTCAACCTCCCGTATCCTCGATCCCAGGATCGTAGGTGAGGAGCATTACAAGACCGCGCGCGGAGTTCAGGAGATCCTCCAGAGATATAAGGAGCTTCAGGACATCATCGCGATCCTCGGTATGGACGAGCTTTCCGAGGAGGACAAGATCGTCGTTTCAAGAGCACGTAAGGTACAGCGTTTCCTGTCACAGCCTTTCTTCGTAGCGGGACAGTTCACCGGACTCGAAGGAAAGTACGTACCCATCGAAGAGACCATCAGAAGCTTCAGGGAGATCCTCGAAGGAAAGCATGACGATATCCCCGAGAGCTATTTCCTCAGCAAGGGTTCGATCGACGACGTAGTAGCTGCTTACAACGCAAAGTAATTAGGAGATCACCGGTTTCATGGCTAAATTCAAACTCAGGATCGTCACACCCGAAAGAGTCTTCTATGAGGGCGAGGCGGACATGGTAGAAATGAATACGACGGAGGGCCAGATAGGCTGCTATCCGGGACATATTCCCCTTACGGTCATCTGCAAGCCTGGAATCCTTACCATCCACGAGGGCGATGAGATCAAGACCGCTGCCCTTCACGGCGGATTTGCTGAGATACTTCCCGATTCGTTCAATGTTCTTGCCGAGGCTGTCGAGTGGCCCGATGAGATCGATGAAGAGAGAGCAAAGGCTGCAATGGAAAGAGCCAAAAAGAGACTTGAGAGCAAGACGGACGACATCGATATGTCCCGTGAGGAGATGGCACTTCAGAGAGCCATCACCAGAATAAATGCTCTTAAGTGATCCAATAGTTTACATCGTTAGTTATGATGTTTGCTATTAGACAGATCGTTAAAAGAATATTAAGAAAGTCCGCGGTCTGCATACATAGACCGCGGCTTTGTTTTAATCTATAATATCCGTGTCATGAAAAAAATACTCATCAGGGCTCTGGTCTACCTTCTGGTATTCGTTACGGCGGTACTTATCTTCGGTAAGATCATGAGCCGCAAACAGGTGAATATGCTTGTCGATATGGACCCGGCATCACAGCCGGTCATTTATATGTCCATAGGCGACATCAGATACAATATGCTCCCCGGCTACTGTGTGCCGAGGAATATTGCTTATGACAGGGATACTCTCACATATCTGGATGATTCCAGATGTGTTCCGATCACGATCGATACCTTCGGAAGCAAGGTTGCCGCAGCCTCCTATGAACTCAGGAATATAGAGGACGGAAGGCTTATAGAAGAGGGCGAGACAAGCCTTATCATGAACAATATCGGTAATCTGAAGGGTAAAGTCGAACTGAAGGATCTTATCACGGACGGTGCCGAATATTCGCTTGAGATAATCCTTTCCATGGAAGACGGAAGGGAGATCTACTATTATACCCGTGTCATAAAGGGAGATAACGATCTTGCATATGACAAGATAGCATATGCCAAGTACTTCCATGACTGTCTCTTTGACAAGAAGGCTGCGGAGGGCATCAAGAAGCATCTCGAGACCAATTCCTCGCTGAACGATAATTCCTCCTTCGCATATGTCGATATACATTCTTCTTTTTCACAGATAACATACGGTGACCTTGAAGTCACTCCATACGGTGAAACAGGCATTTACCTGAAAGAAGACAGCGGAAGCGACGCAACGATCTACACCGATTACATGTTAAGGAGCGGATACGGGAATTCGCTCACCGCATACAAGGCACATGAGGAGATCAAGGTCAGGTATACGCAGAAGGGCGTATATATCCTTTCCTATGTCAGGACAATGGAAGAGATCGCCAATCCCGCGGATATGTGCGTCAATGACAAGATCACACTCGGAATAGCCGATGAGCATCCCGAGATGATGGAGAGCCCCGACGGAAGCTGTGTTGCCTTTGTTTCCGGAGGAAGACTCTTTATGTACAACGGAAATGCCGCAAAGCTTGCGTGTGCATACAGCTTCTATGATTACGGTGTGTTCGATGTGAGAAATATCTATGACCGCCACAATATAAGGATCCTGGATCTCGATGATGACGGAAATATGACCTTTGCGGTCTACGGATATATGAACAGGGGAACGCATGAGGGTGATGTCGGAATAACCTTCTATTCATATGACGATTCCATCAATACTATGAAGGAGCTTTTGTACATACCTTATGACAAATCTGCGGATATCCTTATGGAGGAGATGGGAAGACTCCTTTATATGAATGATGCGGGACATATCTATATGACCATGGAAAATGTCGTGTTCAGGATAGAGCCCGATGAAAAGACGATCAGGCAGACCGGAATGTACTGGTCCGGTGATGCGCTTCAGACCAGCGTGGACCAGAGACTGATAGTTACTATGGGAAATGACATGAATGTCATAGTGTCCGAACTTACCGTAACCGATCTTGAAACGGAGGATTCCGTCAAGGTAAGTGCGGGAACCGGGGAATATATCAGATTTCTTGGCTTCAGGGGCGAGGATATGATCTACGGTGTCGCAAGACGCGGCGATATCCAGACCGAGACCAGCGGAAATATTCTTTTCCCGATGTACAGGATCTGTATATGTGACGGGACGGGCAAGCTTCTCAAATTCTATGAAAAAGAAGGATTCTATGTCACTGATGTCGAGATAGAGGATAACCGTATCCTTCTTTCGAGACTCAGCGGAGGACCCGGAGAGTACAAATCCGCAAACGGAGACAATATCACCTTCAGTCTTGAGGACGAGACCGGAAGAAATGTCGTTTCGGTAGCGGTCATCGATAAGTTTGAAAGATATGTACAGATCCGTACCGCATCCAACATCAAGGTATCGTCACTTAAGGTAACTACTCCCGGAGAGATCGCCGAAGAAAGCGAGATCCTTGAACCCGAACTTCCCGGAAATGCGGACAGATTCTATGTTTACGGAGCTTCCGGAATATGCGGCATCTATGTCACCGAATCGGCTGCCGTGGAAGCAGCAGCGGATATAGGCGGAACCGCCATCGAGGAGAACGGAAACGTCATCTGGAAATGGTCACCGAAAAAGAGCATCAACCAGATCCTTGAGATAAAAGAAAACGGTATAGACGAAGGCGAAAGTGCTTTGAGCGTTTGCATGGATGTGATGCTCGGCTACGAAGGCATCATAAGGAACTCGGAAGTCCTGCTCATGTCCGGCGATTCGGTAAGGGACATTCTTGCCGAAAATATGGATTCCGTCACCGTGCTCGATCTTACCGGATGCCCATTCGACAGCATGTACTTCTACATTGATAATGACATTCCCGTCATGGCAATGCTACAGGGCGGCGGTACGGTTCTGATAACCGGTCATAACGAGAAGGAACTCGTTATCATGGATCCCGCAACGGGAGAACTCTATAAGCGGGATATCACGAAGATGAAGGAGCTCTTCGAAAATAACGGAAACCAGTTCATTACATACGCCTATGCCGGATCGGAAGTCTGGGCGGTAAAGACGGCGTAAAGGAGAAACAGGGGGACGGTTCCGCTGTTTCACTGAAAAAGGAGAAAAGAAATGACAGAAAAAAAGAGCAAGGCTCCTCTGATCATCGCACTGATCGCAGCGGGAGTCATACTGATCGCAGGACTTGCGGTAATTCTTTATTTTTTCCTTCCTTCGAGAAGGCTTGAGAATGCGCTCGGCAGCGGAAGGGACAATTGTGCGAACGGTTATTATGACAGGGCCGAACGCGCCTATGAAAATGCACTTGAGCTGGATCCGAAAAATCTTGAAGCTTACAAGGGCCTTTTCGATGTCTGCATGGGAAGGGAAGATTTCGATGATATCGAGGATCTGTATGACGATGCAAAGGATGCTCTTTCAAACAAAGATTTCGTTGAATTTGATAAGTATGTCATCAAGAAGCTTGAAACCGCAATAAAAAAAGCGGAAAAACATGAAGAATGGGAGCTTGGTATCGATATTCTTGAGGTGTACGTTGATATATGCGACAATCCGGACCTGAAGATCATCAGTGATTTCAATCCTCTCGGCCACCCCGCATTTGATACTTCGGAACCTGCGCAACCCGATGTTCAGACAGGAAGTTCTCGTGAGGAACTTGGCAGCAGGTACGGATACGGCTATGAAGTCGGTGAGATGATCAGCGATTTTACCTTCAGTGATGAAGACGGTAACTTTTACTCGATCAGTGATTTTCAGGGAAAAGCCGTATACATCAACTTCTTTACCACCTGGTGCACATACTGTTTCTATGAACTTCCCGACATGATGGATGTAGCCGATGAATTTGCGGGTGATGCCGTGGTGATCATGATCGATCTCGGTGAAGGACCCGAACTCGGAATGCAGTATGCGGAGGATTATGATGTCGATCTTCCCATCTACTATGTGGACGGATGGGAGCTTGAAGGCGGACTTTCGATTGAAGCCGTTCCCCTCAGCATTGTTATCGACAGATACGGCATGGTACACGGAAACCACCTTGGAATGGCCGAGTACGACTGGATGCACGATACCATGGAAGAAGCGGTGAATACCAAATATTGATAAGGTTTGATTCTTTCCGGAGAAGAGCATGAAAAAGAAAACAGTTCTTATCGCAAGGATCGCCATACTCCTGCTTTCGGTCATTCTCATATCGATCGGGGCATATAAAGGTAAGACCAAAGATACGCAGAATAAAGGAAGCATGATCTGTCTGGAGTGCATAGGTCTTGGATAAGCGCAGAAAGATAACACAAATCTTAATAACGCTTCTGTATAATCCGCATCTTGGAAATATCCTGAGCGGACGTCTCCATACGGGAAAGTCAAAGGGAGTGTGCGTTCCCGGACTTAACTGCTATTCATGTCCCGCGGCCGCAGGCTCATGTCCGCTCGGATCCTTACAGCAGACGCTCGGAAATCTGAAAAAGGGGATCAATACCTATGTCATAGGTACGATTCTTCTTTTCGCGGCGGTGTTCGGAAGATTCGTGTGCGGCTGGCTCTGTCCATTCGGACTGATCCAGGAGCTGATATATAAGATACCTGTGCCAAAGTGCATGAAGAGGCTTAAGGTGCTCGGATGGCTCAAGTACGCTGTGCTGGTCGTGCTGGTAATACTCCTTCCCGTGATCACATATATTGAAAAGGGAATGGGTTATCCGGCCTTCTGTAAATTCATCTGCCCCCAGGGAACGATAGGCGGACTTTTCCTCATAAGGGCAAGCGAAACGCTGAGGGCACAGGCGGGAATGATGTTTACCGTCAAGGTGATCATCCTTATCGGTATTGTCATATGCTCCGCATTCGTTTTCAGGCCGTTCTGCCGCTTTATATGCCCCTTAGGCGCGATATACGGACTCTTCAACAGGATCGCACTTGTACGCATTAAGGTCGACAAGGGTGCGTGCACGGACTGCGGAACCTGTAAGAAGGCCTGTCCCATGCGTCTCGATCCCGTAAAGGAGTGCAACCACGCAGACTGTATCCGCTGCGGAAAGTGCATAGCGGATTGTCCCGTAAAGGCTCTTTCTTTTTCGGGAAAAGAAGGAATTGAGAAAATAAAAAAGGCAGCTTCGAAATAACGGAGCTGCCTTTTGCGTGTATGAAATTGTATGTTTGTCCTATCCGAAGATCTGTTTTCTTCTCGGATAGAGCGCCGCATAGAGGAACAGTCCGAGGATGCAGCAGCTTATGATCTCACCGATCGCTACGGTGATCATAAAGAACGGAACGGGGCTTAATTCGGGAACGAGGCTTTCGTACATATATACATATGCGAGAACGAAAGGCACGATCACGGTATTGGAAAGGATGGGAGGGATTGTTGCAAGGAATGCGGTAAGCTTTCCTGTTTTGGAGATCCATTCCCCGTCTTTCCTTTTGTGGGTGAGCAGAAATGTTCCGACTGCGCCTATAAGTGTTGCAAGCGATCCGAAAACGACATCGAGAGGCATGCATCCGGTAAGGATATTGCTGATGAGGCATCCTATAAACAGGCCGGGGATGGCAGCAGGCGAAAACGCCGGAAGGATGGTCAGGGCTTCTGAGAATCTGACCTGGATGACACCGCTTGCAAGGTTCAGTGAACCCGCCAGAACGGTAAGGACGGTGTACAGAGCCGCGATGATCGCACTCTGCGTGAGAAACAGTACTTTTTTGTTCATTTTTCTTTTCCTCTAGTTTTGTTTTAAGTCAGGAAGGTTTCGAACTGACTTTGGTCTGCTCTTGAAATAAATGGTATAATATACTTATTCATGAGCACTAACAGCGATATTATCTTAAAAATCGCTTCATGTCCATCATTTTTTTACATTTTCGCATAAGAATCATTATCGGACCCGGATTTATGCGGAATATATATAAGGAGCATTGAGATGAATATTTATATATCCGGAATATCGGGAACGGGCCTGGGGCCTCTTGCGCTTATGGCACTCGATGCGGGTATTCATGTGACAGGATCGGACAGGGCCGAGGGCGCGATAACCGGAGAACTCCGCAGAAACGGGATTGATTTTTATATAGGTGATCAGGATGGAAAGTATCTTCAGAGGAAGTTCGACGAGGAGGGTATAGACTGGTTTGTCTACACCTCGGCGCTTCCGGAGGATCACCC
>JAFZWW010000013.1 GCA_017617005.1 Lachnospiraceae bacterium | reverse complement strand
GCTACTAATGTCGGACGCATACGCAATCTGTGAAAGAGCGCCGAGATTACTTCCCTTGTGAACGCCTATGATGGGACGGTAGCCATTGCCAGTTTCAGGATTGTACTCCTTGCTAGTCACCTCGAACTTCACCGAACTGGCTCCGGCCGGCACCGTCCAGACATACCATACGCTGTTCGTCGCCTTTGTCCAGGTTGAATATTCAACCGGCTCGCCCGTCTCTTTCATCGAGTAGCGAGTTGTTCCCTCGACCGCGCCCATGGTTCCGTGCAGGTCCTCTGCTGCATAAAAGTCATCGTTCTTAGGCGGAGTGGACGTGAAAGAGAACTCGTCGATGTAAGCGCAGTCGTCGAGTGCGGCACCTTCGTCTTCTCCGTCACATCTGATCATAAGCTCATCTCCCTCGTCGAGAGTGATGCTCATCATACCCATGATGGACTTGGCATTAACTTTTCTTTCGCCTGCTTCGATGTAGATGATGCTGTCGAACTTGCTTGCTTTCTGTACAAGAAGTGCGACAGGGCTTGCTGAAAGATTCTTGGGCAGTTTAACGTTTACGGTTCTTGTGATCATAAAAAAATACTCCCTTCAATACCGCATCCTTCCCCTCGGACGTCGGCAGCCTTCTCCTCATAAGGCCTTTGATTCGTTATTCCCCCGTAACATCAAACGGCACCCCAAGCCGTTTACTTTCTTTTTTCCTGAGCAAGCTTGCTCAGTCTTGCAAGTCTGTGATTGATACCGGATTTTCCGACCGGAGGATCCATCATCTCTCCGAGCTCCTGTAAGGTCGCATCCGGGTTTTCCAGCCTTCCGTATGCCGCTTCCCGTAATGGTGCGGGCAGACCGTCCAGCATCCCGTGCTCTTCCAGAAATCTTATATCTTCCAGCTGCCTTGAAGCAGCGGTCACAGTCTTCCTTATATTGGATGTCTCACAGTTTACCCTGCGGTTTACGGTGTTGCTGACATCCTTGTAGATACGGCAGTTTTCGAAGTCCATGTAGGAATTCATCGCTCCCATGACATTCAGGAGCTCGCCGATCATCTCACCTTCCTTGACGTAGACGATAAGCTCGCCACGTCTTTCGGTTTTGCGGGCATTGATCTCAAAGTCCGCACAAACCTGTGTTACCTGGTCCGCAAGAGCTTCCGACGGACAGATGAACTCGAGATGGTAACCCTTATCGGGATCGCTGAGTGAACCCGATGCAAGAAACGCTCCTCTTAAGAAAGCCCTTTTACAGCAGGCATTCTTGAGGATAAGTCCGGAAACCGGGTCGCTTCCGTCACCTACCAGGTCGAGAAGAGACTCAAACTCCGGATCGGTACTTTTCAGCGACTTCCCTATATTAAATGTTATTTCAAGTAAAGTAAAGCCCTTTTTTATAAGTGAAGAGCCCGAAGTGTTAAAACCTACGGTGATCTCGCCGTGTCCATCCACTCCTATCTGGCCCGAAAAATGCATTATGGACGCGATCTCCGCTATCCTGCAATGCCTTGCCTGAGGGATGACTTCCGCCAGTTCTTCTTTAACATCCGAGGAAAAAGACATACCGCCTCTCCTTTTGCCTGTCAGCCTGCAGTTATATCCCTGTGGGAAAGCTTAAAGCCTATATCCGTCCTCTTTTGCATCCTGTCGTAAAGAGCCGAGGCGAGGGTTACGGATCTGTGCTTTCCGCCCGTACAGCCGATCGCAACGACAAGATTGGATTTTCCTTCCTTTACGTAGTTGGGGATCAGGAAATCCAGCATATCCTCGAGCTTATCAAGGAATCTGCCCGTCTCTTCGAACTGGCAGACATAGTCCCTGACTTCCTTATCGAGGCCCGTTTTATTCTTAAGTTCATCAATGTAGAAGGGATTGGGAAGGAATCTTACATCCAGCACAAGATCGGCATCCGCAGGGATACCGTACTTAAATCCGAATGAAACTATATTGATGTTGAGATTGCTGTATTTTTCGTTCTTACGGAAAATAGAATCGACCTCGGCCTTGAAATCCCTGACGAGGAGGTTCGAGGTGTCGATGATATATGTAGCCTGCTTCCTGATGGGCTTGAGCTCTTCGCGTTCCTTCTTTATTCCGTCTTCTATGGTGCCTTCGCCCGCAAGGGGATGGAGTCTTCTGGTCTCCTTATATCTGCGGATAAGGGTCTTGTCGGACGCTTCGAGGAACAGGACTTCGGTCTCATGTCCCGAGGATTTGAGGCTCTTTATGACCTGGGCAAGGTTCTTCATGGAGCCTGCGGTACGTATGTCGATACCGAGGGCCACCTTGTCATATTCATTTCCGGGCTGGGCGAGAAGTTCCACGAACTTATCAACAAGTGAAGCGGGAAGATTGTCGATACAGTAGAAACCTATATCCTCCAGCATTTTCATGCCGGTCCTCTTACCGCTTCCGCTCATTCCGGTTATTATTACGATACGCATTTCAGATCAATACCTTCCGGGTCTTCCGAGTACGATAAGTTCGGGCTCAAGACGTACCCCGCTGTTTTTATATACTTCGTTCCTGACCCTGTTCATAAGGTTAACGATATCTGCCGCAGTGGCAGTACCGGTATTAACGATGAATCCGTGATGCTTCTTGGAAACCATCGCACCGCCTTCATGTGCTCCGCCGAGTCCCGCTTCTTCGATAAGCTTTGCTGCGAAATTATCCTTGGGATTCTTGAAGATGCAGCCTGCGCTGGGAAGATCGAGGGGCTGCTTGTCCCTGCGCTCCTTGGCGTACTTTTCGATCGTTGCGTTGATCTCGTTCTTGTCACCCTTCCTGAGCTCGAAAACCGCCTCAAGAACGATGTATTTCTTTTCACAAAAGAGTGATGTCCTGTAGCCGAAATGGCATTCGTAAGGGCGGAGGAAAACTTCCTCGCCTGCTGTGGTGAGTGCTTTTACACGCTTTACGATGGTGCTCATCTCGCTTCCGAAAGCACCTGCGTTCATCTTGATCGCACCGCCTATGGTTCCGGGGATTCCGCATGCCCATTCCATTCCGGTGAGCCACATATCGGCTGCCATACGTCCGGCTGCCGCAAGTGATGCACCGCCGCCTGCGGTTACTTCATATCCGGTGACATCCACCTTGGTGAACTCACCTTGGAGCATTACACAAACTCCCGAATATCCTTCGTCCTCGACAAGGATATTGGTTCCGTTTCCGAGTATTGAATAGGGAAGGAATTTCTTCCTTACACAGGTGAGAACCTTTCTGAGCTCCTCAACATTGTGTACTTCCACGATACAGAGCGCATTTCCTCCGGTCCTGAATGAACAGCAATCGGACATCGGAGAATCCGGATGGATATATCTTTCATCGAGATGTTCGGCCAGTATTGCCGCTATTTCCTTTCCGGTCATAAAAACTCTCCTCTCCGCACCCCTTCGGGTGCAACAGGTTTTCTCCCTAATACTATACTATAAACTGAGTTTTTCTTAAATATCGGATAATAACATTCCGGCACATCCGTAGATGCCCGCATCGTTTCCGAGTGTTGCGAGGGCAAACTGTGCGCCCTTGCAGGGAGGGAATACGTATTTTACGAATTCGGGTGCGACAAAAGAAAGAAGGATCTCTCCGGCCTTGGATACACCTCCGCCGATAACGAAGATCTCGGGATTTACGACATCCGCAACGGATGCAAGTCCCTTTCCGAGATAGCTTCCGAACTCTTTTGCGATCTCGATCGCAACCTCATCTCCTGCTTTGACAGCATCGAAAACAGCCTTTGCATCGAGGTTTTCTGCGCTTCTGAGTGAAGAAGCCTTGTCGTCCTTCGCAAGTCTTCTTCTTGCAAGTCTTGCGATACCGGTAGCGGATGCATACTGCTCGAGGCATCCGGTGTGACCGCAGTTACACTTTTCTTCCTCACCGTCCGCAACCCTGATGTGTCCTATCTCTCCGGCTGCTCCGGTCGATCCGGTGATGAGCTTTCCTCCGATGATGACACCGCCGCCTACTCCGGTTCCGAGAGTTACGGCTACGACATTCTTGTGTCCCTGGCCGCCGCCCTTCATCATCTCACCGTATGCTGCGACATTCGCGTCATTTCCTGCGATAACCTTGATACCGCCGAGTTTTTCTTCCATAGCGGTCCTGAGATTGAAAACATCCCATCCGAGATTTACGGCTCCGCCCGTCATAACGCCGTCTTCGTCAACCGCTCCGGGAGCACCTACACCGACACCGATGCAATCGGCCTTGTCGATACCCTTTTCCTGCATCTTGGCAAGAATACTGTCACATACATCACCGACAATGTTCTTACCCTTGTCGGTCTTATCGGTGGGAATCTCCCACTTATCGATCAGATTGATCTGATCATCGAATAATCCGAGTTTAACCGTGGTTCCGCCTATGTCTGCTCCAAATACGTATTTCATGTTGTCTCTTCTTCTCCCTCCTCTTCCTCTGCTCTCTTCTTCGCAAGGGAAGCCTGGACTCTCTTATAAAGTTCCTGAGCGGCATTGTAACCCATCTGCTTCTGACGGTAATTGACCGCTGCGGTCTCGCATATTACGGCAAGGTTACGTCCGGGTCTTACGGGAATGTTGTGACATACGACCCTTACTCCGAGATACTCGGTGAAGTTCTCCTCAAGTCCGAGTCTGTCGTAATCCTTGTCCTTGTTCCAGTCCTCGAGCCTGATGACCAGATCGACCTGCTGCTGGTCCTTGACGCTCGATGCACCGAACAGTGCCTTCACATCTACGATACCGATACCCCTGAGCTCGATGAAATGCTTCGTTATATCGGGAGCACTTCCCACAAGGAGTGTATCGGAAAGCTTTCTGAGTTCCACCGCATCGTCCGTTACAAGACGGTGTCCTCTCTTGATCAGCTCGAGCGCTGCCTCGGATTTACCGATACCGCTCTCACCGGTTATAAGAACGCCTTCACCGTAACAGTCGACCAGAACGCCGTGAACACTGATCATGGGCGCCAGCTGCTCGTTCAGCCATCTGATGAGGTCTGCGGTAAATCCCGATGTCGCTTCGTTCGTGAGCAGAATGGGAATGCCGTATTTCCTCGCAAGTTCCATGAAGAGGTCGTTGGGCTTAAGGCCTCTGCAGAAGATTATCGCAGGCATCGGATGCTCAAGGAATTTATTGTATGCCTCGGATTTCTGTTCGTCGTCCAGCGCATTTTCCATGTAAGAATACTCAACGTATCCGATGATCTGGATACGCGCGGGATCGAAATACTCAAAGTATCCCGCAATCTGCAGTGCGGGTCTGTTGATATCGGGCTGTGTGATACGGATTCGCGTTACGTCCACTTCGGGAGTGAGGTTCGTAAGGTTCATCCTTTCGATAACTTTTGTCAGTTTGACGCTTGCCATCAGATGTTCTCCTCGATCCATTGTTTAAACTGGGCGGGGCTGACTGCTCCGACCTGGTTAGCTGCGGGTTTTCCGTCCTTGAAGATAATGAAATTCGGAATGCTCATGATCTCATACTTTTCCGCGATCGCATCATTGTCGTCAATATTGCATTTGCAGACCTTGATCTGCGAACTCATCTCCTCGCCGATCTGGTCTACGACGGGCGACATCATCTTGCAGGGGCCGCACCAGTCCGCAAAAAAGTCAACGAGTACGGGGAGGGTGGATTCAAGTACTTCTTTTTCAAAATTTTCGAGTGTTACTTCAAGTGCCATGATCTCTCCTTTCATTTCCTGCTTATGATATATTTACATATCGGGTTTCCCATCGAAGAGAATCTCTCTTCGTATTCGGTCATGACATTGCCCTCGAGAAGGGCCGGATCGGCGTGCAGATCGTAGGTTATAAGGTCCGCTTTCCACTTCGTATCCTCCAGCTGTTCTACCGCCCAGTCGAAAAGAATACGGTTATCGGTCTTAAATTCTATCCTTCCGCCGTCAACCAATATCTTATCATATCTTGCCAGGAATTCGCGAGAAGGAAGACGTCTTTTTGCATGTCTGTCCTTGGGCCAGGGATCCGAAAAATTCAGATATATCCTGTCCACCTCGCCGGGGGCGAAAACATCTGCGATATTTTCCGCATCCATCCTGACAAAACGTAAGTTAGGCTTGGGATCTTCCTCCATCTTCTGTACCGCACGGAGCAGTACCGCGGAGTATTTCTCTATTCCGATGTAATTGATGTCCGGATTGAGCAGCGCCAGTTCATGAAGGAAACGGCCCTTTCCCATTCCTATCTCGATGCGGATCGGTGCGGGCTTTTCAAACCTTTCGTTCCACTTTCCCGCGGTCTGTACCAGCTCATCTTCGGGGATGACATATTCGCTGTCTGCGATCCTTTCCCTGCATCCGGGAACATTCTTAAGTCTCATTTCGGTTTTCTGAAACTCCTTCCGGCGAAGATACTCTTCTTACGTTCTTTCCTGTACTGTCTTCTCCAGTTGGGGTGTACCTTTCTGTATTTTTTGTACTGCTTTACGATCAGATATATAAGTCCGAGACCGGCGGCGATGCACGCACTGATCTTCGCGACCTTGACTATGTTGATGAAGACGAATGTCTTGCCCGGCTTTTCCTCCGCGGGAGCTTCCTCGGGAGCAGCCGTTCCGAAGTCGTAGGTATCCGAAGGCTCTCCGAAAAGTATCGAGCACTTCCCGAGATACACTCCTTCGTATGAATAGATTATCCTCGCGGCTTCGCTCTCGGGAACGTTCTCATATGTGATCCTGCTCTGAAGATCCGAGAATTCCACGGTCAGCGGAAGCACCACGAAATCTTTCTTGTCGAGTGAGAGCATGGGTCTCGAATCGCCCATTATATCTGTGGTTCCGTAGGATCCGACTCCCGATCCGACATTGTATGACTTCTCGTTTTCGGATGCGTTCACAAGCGCGAAATCGGAAAAACCGTAATTGAAAAGATTAATCGCATCCTCGTACCTGTCATCGTTTCCGTCATCGAGTATGACGACTATGAGCTTCATTCCGTCCTTCTCGGCACCGGCGATGAGACAGTATCCGGCTTCATCGGTATATCCCGTCCTCGCACCGATAAGGTAAGGATATTCATAGGCACCTCCGATAGCCATCTTATTTCCGTTGTGCTCTATGATCTCGTCCTTCTGGTATTCGGTAGGCAAGAGATGGAGGTTCTTCTGGAGCGAATATTTGCACAAAAGCTCGTTATCGAAAAAGTCCCTTCCGATCAGAGCCATGTCGTAAGCGGTTGTGTAGTGGTCTTCGGAATGCAGTCCCACGGGATTTGCAAAAGAAGTCTCCTTGCAGCCGAGTGCAGCCGCCCTCGAATTCATCATCGCAACGAACGAATCCCTCGATCCGCCGCCCACGTGTTCGGCAAGTGCAAATCCGCACTCCGCGGCACCCCTTATGAGGATCGCCTGGAGGCATTCGCTCACGGTGAGCGACTCACCGGGATCTATCGCAATATTTACAACACCCGAGGGAACATCCCTTACAGCCGCGGTCGAAAACTCAACACGCTCATCGAGATTACAGTTCTCCGCCGCGAGCATACTCGTCATGACAGCGGTCAGTGCCGCGGGATAGCATCTTTCGTGAATATTCTTCGCATACAGCACAACACCCGTCGACTCTTCCATCAGGATGACGCATCTTCCGTTTGTCTCCGGAGCCTTGGGCCAGTTTGCTATCGCTTCTGACGGAACGGTTTCTGTCGCCATCACCCGCATGGGAAAAGAAAGCAGCAGGATAATAACAAGAGGCAGAGTAAAAACCCCGCCCCCTATTTTTCTTATTTTACTGTAGAAACTGTTCTTCCTGTGCATTTATCAGATTGAATGGTTTGAAAAGATCCCTATGTCGGAACCGCCGTCGGGCGGAAGCTCGTCGATACCCTTTGCTGCATCCTCGGCGGTAACGTCTCCGTCCGCTTCAGGTTCTTCCGCGGCATCAGCTTTTGTATCGGAAGCGTCATCTGCCTTCGCATCGGAAGTTTCTGCGGTATCATCCTTCTTGTCATCAGCCGATTCGCCTTCGGGCTTCTTCTCTTCCTCAACGGGCTCGGGAATTCCCTTCTCCTTGCGGAAGATCTGCATGAACTCCTTACCGGTGATGGTCTCTTTTTCGATGAGGTAAGCAGCAAGCTTGTCCATCAGCTCACGGTCGCCCTGAAGCATCTCCTTGGCCTTGTCATAGGCCTTCTTGAGCATCTTGACGACTTCCTCGTCGATCGCAGCTGCCGTCTGGTCTGAGCAGTTGAGTGAAGTTCTTCCCTCGAGATACTGGCTCTCAACGGTCGCAAATCCGGCAAGTCCGAATCTTTCGCTCATACCGAATCTTGTGATCATGTTCTTGGCGATCGAGGTTGCCTTCTCGATATCATTTGCGGCACCGGTCGTAACGTTGCCGAATACGATCTCCTCCGCCGCACGTCCGCCGAGTGCGGACACTATCATGTTCTCAAGCTCTTCCTTGGAATTTAAGTACTTCTCTTCCTCGGGAACCTGCATTACATATCCGAGAGCACCCATGGTCCTGGGCACGATGGTGATCTTCTGAACGGGCTCGGAATTTTTCTGGAGTGCGGTGATGAGCGCATGTCCGACCTCATGATAGGAAACGATCTTCCTCTCCTCGGCGCTCATGATGCGGTCCTTCTTTTCCTTACCTACGAGAACCTGCTCAACGGCATTGAAGAGGTCCTTCTGGCATACGTACTCCCTGCCTTCCTTGACCGCATTGATCGCAGCTTCGTTGATCATGTTCGCAAGATCGGAACCTACTGCACCGCTGGTTGCAAGTGCGATGGCATCGAGATCGACGCTCTCATCCATCTTGACATCCTTCGCATGAACCTTGAGTATCTCGACTCTTCCCTTAAGATCGGGCTTGTCGACGATGATACGCCTGTCGAAACGTCCGGGTCTGAGGAGTGCCTTATCAAGTATCTCGGGACGGTTTGTCGCACCGAGTATCAGGATACCCTTTGATGAATCGAATCCGTCCATCTCGGACAGAAGCTGGTTCAGGGTCTGTTCTCTTTCTTCGTTTCCGCCGCCGTATTTGGAATCACGGCTTCTTCCTATCGCATCGATCTCATCGATGAAGATGATGCAGGGTGCGTTCTTGGTCGCTTCCTTGAAAAGATCCCTTACTCTCGATGCACCGACACCGACGTAGAGCTCGATGAAATCGGAACCCGTCAGTGAGAAGAAGGGAACGTGTGCTTCGCCCGCAACAGCCTTGGCAAGAAGTGTCTTACCGGTTCCGGGAGGCCCTACCAAAAGTGCGCCCTTGGGAAGTCTTGCACCGATGCCCGAATATTTACCGGGATTGTGGAGGAAGTCTACGACCTCGACGAGGGATTCCTTCGCTTCATCCTCACCCGCAACATCCTTGAACGTGACTCCGGTCTCTTTCTGAACGTAGACCTTCGCATTGCTCTTTCCGACACCCATGGGGCCGCCGCTTCCGCCCATCCTTCTCATGAGGAATGAAGCGAGGAGCCAGAGCAGGATAACGGGAAGTACAACCCCCACGAAGATCTCGGTGAGAAGTCCCGACGAAGAGCTTACGACTCTCTGTCCGGATACTCCGTGTGCCTCGAGTCTTTCCATGAGGTTATCCATGGATTCCATGAGCCTTGTGGTGTAGACTCTCTCGTTCTGGATCTGGATCAGGTATGCATACTGCTCAAGCTTGGAGGTATCGGCTCCGGGACTTTCGGTCTCGGGATCCTGTAAGATGGCATCCATCTTGAGCGTTACCGTAAGTTCGGCATTCTCCGCATCGAGCTCAACCGCCTCAACCCTGTCCTGCTCGAGATCTTCGAGGAACTCGGTATATTCCTTGGTCTGTGTCGAACCCTTGCCGCCGAACATCATGTTGTAGAAAAGAAAGATCACAACGACGGTACACAGAGCGGCGAGGATCATCATCCACGAATTGTTCCTGCCGCCTGTAGGTCTCTTGTTATTCTGGTTCTGCTGATTGTTTTCCAAAGTAAAATCTCCGTGCCGCGTGCCCGCGACAGCTCTAAAACACTGTATTTACACTATCTTTTACTATAACATACCGTACTTCACAAGTAAAAATACCGTAAATATGCTAAAGAAAGGCTTAAGGAAAAATAACCTTACACGAAATCCTTGCCTCTTTCATACTCGGGAGTGCAGGTAAGCCTGATGCCGAGTTTGCGGTATACATTCTCATCAACCCTTGAAAGGATAACGGAGGAATGAGCCTCTGCGCCCTTAAGTCCGGGAAGACTCTCAAGTGCCGCCTTTGCAAGAGGGTTGCTCGATGCGGAGCTCGAAAGTGCGATGAGCATCTCATCGGTATGAAGTCTGGGGTTATGTGCTCCCATATAGCTCGTCTTCAGAGTGGTAATGGGAATAAGGGTCTCCTCACTCATGACCTTTACTTCATGAGGGATACCCGCAAGTACCTTGATGGTATTGAGGAGTGCGGACGCAGCTGCTCCGAGAAGGGGATTGGTACGTCCCGTAACGATCTGTCCGTCCGGAAGTTCGATGGCTGCGGCGGGTGTTCCGCTCTCAGCGGCTCTTTCAAGTGCGGCTCCTACAACCTTTCTGTCCTCGGGAGTGATGCCTGCCTGCTTCAAAAGGAGTTCCTGCTTGAAGAGCTCAGCCTTGGGTGCATCGCCCTTCTTTACCGCAACTGCGGATGCATAGTATCTTCTCAGGATCTCCTGGCATGAAGCCTCACGGCATGCTTCATCGTCGGTGATCGCATTACCCGCCATGTTGACACCCATGTCAGTGGGGCTCTTGTAAGGGCACTCACCGAATATCGCATCGAAAAGAGCGGTAAGAACGGGGAAGATCTCAACATCACGGTTATAGTTAACGGTCGTCTGGCCGTAAGCTTCGAGATGGAAGGGATCGATCATGTTGACATCGTCGAGGTCTGCGGTTGCGGCTTCGTATGCGATGTTGACGGGATGGCGAAGGGGAAGGTTCCAGATGGGGAAGGTCTCGAACTTCGCATAACCCGCATTAACGCCTCTCTTGTGCTCGTGATAGAGCTGTGAAAGACAGGTAGCCATCTTGCCGCTTCCGGGTCCGGGTGCGGTTACGACTACGAGGGGTCTTGTGGTCTCGACGAAATCATTCTTGCCATAGCCTTCATCGGATACGATAAGGGGAATGTTCGAAGGATATCCGTCGATGGGATAGTGGAGATAGCTCTTGAGCTCGTGTGAATCGAGGAGCTGTCTGAAACGGTCAGCTGCGGGCTGGCCCGAATATTTGGTTATGACAATGCTTGAAACAAGGAATCCGAGCTCCCTGAATACCTTGACAAGACGGAGTACGTCCTGGTCGTAGGTGATGCCGAGGTCTCCTCTTACCTTGTTCTGCTCTATCGCATCCGCACTTATAACGATGACGATCTCTGCCTGGTCCTTGAGCTGCTCGAGCATAAGGAGCTTATTGTTGGGCGCAAATCCGGGAAGAACCCTCGATGCGTGATAATCGTCATAGAGCTTTCCGCCGAATTCGAGATAAAGCTTACCGAATCTCGAGATCCTCTCTCTTATGTGAGCCGACTGAAGCTCCAAGTATTTAGCGGAATCAAAACCAATCTTTTGCATGTTGCCTCCATATATGAAAGATATATATCTTAATTTTTTTCCCTGAAATCTTTGAAGAAAGTAACTATCTGCTCCGCAACGTCCGCGGGTATCTCGGGCATTGCCGAAAGCTCCTCTGCCGTTGCATCCGCGATCTCGGAAATACTTCGGAACTTCTTCATGAGAGCTTTCTTTCTCGAAGGTCCGACACCCGGAATATCATCCAGAAGCGACTTCGTCTGGGTCTTGGACCTGAGCGAGCGGTGGTACTCTATCGCAAATCTGTGAGCTTCGTCCTGGATCCTCGTGATCAGCTTGAAGCCCTCCGAATGCGTATCTATGGGAAGCTCGACATTGTTGAAGTACAGTCCCCTCGTCCTGTGATGGTCGTCCTTGACCATACCGCACACAGGTATCTCCAGCCCAAGGTCGCCCAGCACCTCAAGTGCGATGTTGACCTGTCCGCGTCCGCCGTCCATCAGCAGGAGATCGGGCATATGCGAAAAAGAAACACTTGCTCCCTCTTCCATCCCTTTAAGCCTTTCAGCTTCCTCCATTCCGTGGGTAAAACGTCTGGTCAGTGCCTCCTTCATGCAGGCGTAATCATCGGGACCTTCGACCGACTTTATCTTGAACTTCCTGTAATCGCTCCTCTTGGGACTTCCGTTTTCGTAGACGACCATCGAAGCGACATTTTCGAATCCGTTCGTATTGGAGATATCGAAAGCCTCCATCCTGTCCAGGCCTTCCATCCCCAGTATCTCTTCTATCTCACGCACCGCACCGGATGTGCGTGCTTCTTCCTGCTTAAGCTTTTCGGCATCGTTGTGGAGGATGATACGTGCATTTTCCTCGCTCATCTCAAGGAGCTTTTCCTTGGTGCCGATCTTCGGAGTAAAAAGAATGACCTTGTGCGAACTCTTTTCGGAAAGCCATCCTTCGATAAGTTCCGCATCCTCGGGAGCATTTCTTATCATTATCTCCCTCGGGATAAAGCTTGTTCCCGAATAGAACTGCTTCAGGAATTCTCCCGTGACCTCGCTATCTGATTCCATCAGTGAATCCGTCATGTGGTAGTGTTCACGTCCGATGAGCTTGCCGTCCCTTACGAAGAAGATCTGCATAACGATGTCTTCACCGTCGCGGCTCATTCCTATGACATCCCTGTCGGTTCCGACATTTCCCGTTATCTTCTGCTTCTGGGCAACGCTCCTAACCGACTCCGCAAGATCCCTGTACGAAGCTGCCTCCTCGAATTTCATATCCTCGGAAGCTGCTCTCATCTTGTTTTCCAGATCCCTGATTATGGGACCGTAATTACCGTTTAAGAATTCCAGAGCGCCCGCAACCTGTTTCGCGTATTCTTCCTCTGATACATAGCCCTGGCAGGGACCGCTGCACTGGTTTATGTGATAATTCAGGCAGGGTCTTTCAAGTCCGATATCCTCGGGAAGGCGCCTGCTGCATGTGCGCAGCTTAAAGAGCCTGTTCAAAAGCTCTATGGTGTCCTTTACCGCAGCCGCCGAGCTGTAGGGGCCGAAGTATCTGGACTTATCCCTTTTCATGAGTCTTGAAAAAAGGATCCTCGGGTATTTCTCGCCCACCGTCACCTTGATGTAAGGATATGTCTTGTCATCCTTGAGCAGGGTGTTGTATTTGGGCGAATGCTCCTTGATGAGGTTGTTCTCAAGGACCAGCGCCTCAAGCTCGGAGCCCGTGACTATGAACTCGAAACGGTCGATCTTCTCCACCATGTTGTCAATGGCGGGTCCGCGTCCGATGTTCTTCCTGAAATAGCTCCTCACACGGTTCCTGAGGTTTATCGCTTTTCCGACGTACAGAATCACATCATCCGCATCACGCATGATGTAGACACCGGGCTTATCCGGCAGTTTCTTCAATTCCTCGGAAAAATCTTTGATATCAGTCTTCTCCGGTATCCTCGGGGATCAGTCCCGAAGTGTTCTTGCCGGGCTTCCTGGGTTTGCGTCCGTTCGTATTGTTCTTCCTGAACTCGCGCACCTTGTTGAATCTCTTCTCGACCACGGCGGCTTCCTTCTCATTAACAAGGCGCAGTATCTTGATCAGGTATACGCCTTCGGGATTCGTCGAAGGATGCATGACTATCTTGCCCTTGATCAGTCCGTGCTCTTCGCATTCGCAGAGGCAGTAATATCTCCTGTCTCCCATCGAGAACCATCTGATCCTGCGCTTCGCCCTCTTGCCGCAGACATAACATCTCGTGGCAAGTATCTCCCTGTCCTTGAATGCCTTGTCGCGGTTTTCGTAGACCCTGGAGATGAACTTTTCATATGTCGGAAATACGATCCTGACTTCGTGCTCCTTATCAAGGGGCGGGAATGTCGTGTCGTACGATGTAAACTTTATGAGCTCGGGATCCTTGTCGAGAAGCCTCTTAAGGACCTGTGCCGTGTAATATGCATCACTGAATGCCCTGTGAAAGGGAATGTCCTTCGTGATGCCGAAATGATCGACCGCATACTCGAGGCCCCTTCTGTTCTTGGTCTCTTTTTCGATGGCGAGATTGAAGAGCTTCTGCGCATCGACATAAGCGACGGGACCGTCATTCAAAAGAGGAACTTCGAAGTAGTTAAGGTTCTGCTGGAGAACGCATATATCACCGGGGCCCCAGGTTACGAACATGGGATCGGGGCCGCACCATTCGAAAAATCTCTCGGCGACCTTCTCGAAGTAATCACCCTTTTCAAGCTCCTCCATCTGAAGATGAACGAGCTTGCTGGTGTAGTTATGCATTTTCTTGTAGACCCTGGGTTTGATGAGTTCGCTGAATTCCGAGACGAGCTTGCCGCCCTCACCGTATTTGACTGCTCCGATCTCGATTATCTCGAAGGGGAGCTCCGTTACGGTATCTTCGGTCCCGGTGGAGGACTGGTTCCACTCAAGGTCGATCACGATCATATTCATGCAATGTTTATATGGGAATTAATATGCTCTTCCCCAATAGACCATCTTGGTTGCAGGCTTTCCGCAGCATACGCAGGTATCGGAAAGTTTCTCCTGCTCGAAAGGCATGCATCTGCTGGTAACGGAAAGGTCTGCCTTGATCTGATCCTCACACTCCCTGCAGCCGCACCACATAGCCTTTACGAAGCCTGACTTCTCATTGAATATCTTCTTGAACTCATCATAGGTGACTGCGCTGTAGGTATGTGCTTCACGATGAGCTCTTGCCCTTTCGAGCATCTCCTTCTGCATGGTCTCAAGAAGTTCGCTTACCTTGCTTTCTGCTTCATCAAGTGATATCTCGATCTTCTCCCTTGTATCCCTGCGGACGAGAACGCACTTGCCTGCTTCGATGTCCTTGGGACCGATCTCGAGACGGAGGGGATATCCTCTCATCTCTGCCTCGGAGAACTTCCATCCGGGAGTCTTGTCGGTATCGTCAACCTTTACTCTTGCAACACCCGCAAGCTTGTCCCTGAGTTCATAAGCCTTGTCGAGAACGCCTTCCTTCTTCTGCTGGATGGGAATGATGCAGAGCTGTACGGGAGCAACCCTGGGAGGAAGTACAAGTCCCTCGTTGTCTCCGTGTACCATGATGAGCGCGCCGATGAGTCTTGTGGTAACTCCCCATGAGGTCTGGTAAACATACTTTAAGGTGTTGTCCTTGTCGGCGAACTGGATATCGAATGCCTTCGCAAATCCGTTTCCGAAATTGTGGCTCGTTCCGGACTGGAGAGCCTTTCCGTCATGCATGAGTGCCTCGACGGTGTATGTAGCCTCAGCACCCGCGAACTTCTCCTTCTCGGTCTTCTGTCCCTTGATCACGGGGATTGCAAGGAACTCCTCGAGGAAATCGGCATAGACGTTGAGCATCTGTACTGTACGTGCCTCTGCTTCCTCAGCCGATGCGTGAGCGGTGTGGCCTTCCTGCCAAAGGAATTCCCTTGAACGGAGGAAGGGTCTGGTCTCTTTTTCCCATCTGACAACGGAGCACCACTGGTTGTAAACCTTGGGAAGATCCCTGTAGGAATGAACGTCATTCTTGTAGAAATCACAGAAAAGGGTCTCGGATGTGGGGCGTACGCACATTCTCTCCTGAAGGGGCTCGAGTCCTCCGTGGGTTACCCATGCAACCTCGGGAGCAAAG